>NZ_JBFODJ010000050.1:0-40718 GCF_040908265.1 Aeromonas sp. R5-1 | reverse complement strand
ACAGGGCTGACGCATCAGTGTTTATACTTTGAACAACCCCATACATTCGAACAAATATTGTTCATTCAGACAGCAGAGCCTGCGCTTGTTGGCCATGCTTAGATTACGTGATTTGTTTTGCTTCAGCATGTTCAGTATCCACTGCCTGATGACCGCTAAGTTTTCCCCAGCGAAGCCCGCTCTGGCCTGAAGTTGATCCTCTCCGAACGCAATATCTAAAGTCCAGTGCAGCAGATTTTCTACCGACCAGTGCGCTCGGGTTGCCTTCAGCGCTGAGGTGGCATCCAACGCTCGGCTACTTATATAAAATCTCACGAAATCATAGCCTTTGCCATTTTCAATTCGCTCAGCCTGCACGGCTATGATCGTCTTCGCTTTCCACTGCTGGCAAACTGGCATGCTTTCATCAACCACCAGAACCCAACAACGTCGATGCTCTTTTCGCCCATGTTCTGAGTCAAATTGTTCAGTAAAGCCGTGCCCCGAAACATCGCTTTCATTCTTATCCCAATACGCTTGGAACTGTTCTTTTACTTCAGTATTGAGGCTAGGTTGGTTGTCTTTCACCGCAAGCAGGTAATCCCCCGACTTCTTGAGGATGGTGTCAGCAATTTTGACCTGTGTACCCATTGCATCAATACTGACCAAACACCCTTTTAATTCAAGAAGTTGGAGTAGCTCAGGTATTGCCGTGATCTCGTTAGATTTGTCAGCGACTTTTTGCTGGCCAACACACATTCCCAGCTCAGTTGACCAGACATTGACCATATGAACAACGTTGGCTCCTCGCCCTTTAGCGGTAGCACGAAGAGCTTTACCATCAACCGCTAGTTGGCCAACCAGTTTTTCATCGCCCATGATGTCGCCGATCCACGCTTGAAAAATGGATTTCAGACTGGCGGGAGGCAGAGTGGCAAAGATGCGGTTGAATGTATCGTGTGATGGAATGCCGCCAGGCAAGCGCAGCCAGCGCCGGAACCATGGCTCTCGCTCTTGAGCAAACAAGGTAATCTCGCTCCAAGTATCAAAACCGCACATCATGGCGCAAATGGCCATGAAAACAACCTCTGACAAGATATGTGAGCACTTGGCCTGATTGCGTGGGTCTGGGATTGATTCAAGGTAGTCGAGCAAAGACTTCTGGGCCATAATAATAAACAGTTGGTTAAGATCTCGACTATTTACAGCTTGGCAACGCAAGGTACAATTAAAATCGTACTTGGAGCCGTTCAACTGATCGAGACTTGATCAACTTGTGCAGAGAATGATCATGCGTCGGCCCTGGCCAGCACCATGTTCTCCCGCACCGATGCCGAGGCGATGATGCCGGCGCTCTTGCGATCCTCCGGGCAGAAACCAAAGCCGTTGGCGGCCGCCTGGCGTGCAGAGCGGATGGTCACCGGCTTGTCCCGCACCCGGCACTCGCCGCTGTCGCTCGGCACTATGCCGAACATCAGCTCGGCGGTCTCGGTACGACCGGACCCGAGCAGGCCAGCGAGGCCCACTATCTCCCCGGGCATGACGTCGAGACTGAAGGGGGTGATGACTCCCCGCTTGCCATAGTCCCTGAACGACACCATGGGCTGGTTGCTGCGCAGTGTCTTGCCCGCCCGCTTGAGGGCATTGTCGTCCAGCTCGCGTCCCAGCATCATCTTGACCAGCTCCAGTTGTGGCAGTGCCTGGGTGTCGCGGGTGCCGACCAGCTCGCCGTTGCGCAGCACTGTGATGCGATCGCTGATGGCGTAGACCTGATCGAGAAAATGGGTGATGAAGATGAGACTCACCCCCTGATCCCGCAGGCGCGTCATCAGGGAGAAGAGCATCTGGACTTCGCTGGCATCCAGGCTCGCGGTGGGCTCGTCCAGGATCAGGATCCTGGCGGAGAGTGACACCGCCCGGGCGATGGCCACGATCTGCTGCATGGCGACCGAGTAGTGGTCGAGGGGCAGGGTGACATCCATCTCGAAGCCGTGGCTGGCCATGATGGCGCTGGCCTGCCGGGTCATGGCGCCCCGGTCGATGAAGCCGAAACGGCGTGGCTCGTGGCCGATGAAGAGGTTGTCCGCCACCGACATGTTCGGCAGCAGGTTGACCTCCTGATAGACGGTGCCTATCCCCAGACGCTGGGCATGGGCGGTGTCCGTCGGGGAGATGGGGACGCCATCGAGTTCGATACGGCCGGCGTCTCGCTGATAGACACCGGTGAGGGTCTTGATCAACGTGGACTTGCCGGCCCCGTTCTCGCCGAGCAGCGCCATGATCTCTCCCCGGCGCAGGGAGAAGTCCACCTGATGCAGGGCTCGTACTCCGGGAAACGCCTTGCATATTCCGCGGGCATTCAATACGACATCGTGAGTGTTCTCTGACATGAACATTGGCTCTCCGATATAGCGCGCCATACAAGTTCAATCACTTATATGGCGCGCTATGTGACAGTCTGGCGGGGGAGCGGGATTAATAACCCATGTCTTTTTTCAGCTCGAGCTGCGCCTCGGCACTCCCGGGCTCAAACAGTTTGGACTCCGTCTTGATATGTTTGGGGGGCAGGGTGCCATCTTTCTTATAGGCCAGCAGGGCATCGAAGGCCGGTCCCGCCATATTCGGCGTGAGCTCCACCGAGGCGTTGGCTTCGCCTGCGATCATCGCCTTGAAAATATCCGGCACGCCATCGATGGAGATGATCTTGATATCCTTGCCCGGTTTCAGCCCGGCCTCTTTAATGGCCTGGATGGCGCCGATGGCCATGTCATCGTTATGGGCGTAGACGGCGCAAATATTCTTGCCGCTATTTTCCGCCTTGATGAAGCTCTCCATCACTTCCTTGCCTTTGCTGCGGGTGAAGTCGCCGGACTGGGTGCGGATGATCTTGATGGTGGGCACGGCCGAGACGGTGTCGAGGAAGCCCTTCTTGCGATCCAGCGCCACGCTGGCACCCACCGTGCCCTGCAATTCCACCACGTTGCACGGTTTGCCATCCTGCTGCTTGATGAGCCACTGGGCTGCCACTTCCCCTTCGTGGACGCTGTCGGCGGCGACCCCGGTCATGAAGAGACCGTCATCTTTTACCGTGATATTGCGATCCAGCAGGAAGACCGGGATCTCGGCCTCTTTCGCCTCCTGCAATACCGGCTCCCAGCCAGTCTGTACCACGGGGGCAATAAAGATGGCATCCACCCCCTGGGCAATAAAGGAGCGAATGGCCTTGATCTGGTTCTCCTGTTTCTGCTGGGCATCGGCAATTTTCAGGATGATGCCGCGTTTTTGGGCTTCGCTCTTGGCGACCGATGTTTCTGCAGCTCGCCACCCGGATTCAGAACCAATTTGCGAGAAGCCCACGGTCATCTCTGCAGAATATGCAGTGGCCGAGAGAATAAGGGTGCTGATAATGCTCGCCAGTTTCACTTTTTTATACATATGACACTCCTTTGTGATGCATGGTGAAATAAACCGGAACACGTCAGGTTTTTATTGTACGGGTCAAGGTTATAGGCTCTTGAATTAAACGGCGGGAGGTGGCTCACAGAAAATTTTCAGCAGCACGATGCTTCATACAAACAGCAGAAGAGTTCATATATCGAGCCCTGCCTGTATTGATTTTTATGCATATTTATTTAATTAGGCAACCATTGTGTCCAGAGTGCCATCTGCTTTTTGCCCCCGGTATCGGGGGCGCAGTCACGCAGATGAGGGGCCCTCGTCAGCGAAGAGGGGGATATTCCCCTGGCACAGGCGACCCCTCTGGGTGCACCGCTGCCAGCAGGTAATCCACGAAGGCCCGGACCCGGGCCGAGAGGTGACGGTGCTGTGGATAGAGGGCGTAGAAGGGGCGGGATCGCCCCGCAAAGGGGGTCATCACCTCGATCAGCTTGCCTTGCAACAGCGCCTCGGCCGCCACGAAATGGTAGATCTGGAACAGACCGCCCCCAGCCACCGCCCAGCCCAGGCCCGCCAGTACATCGTCAAGCACCCGCTGTCTGCTCTGAACATGAAGGTCGACAGGGTCCCCCTGCTCGTTCACGAACTGCCAGGGGAAGGGGCGACCCGTGCTCGGGGTGATGAACTGGATCAGATCATGTTGCGACAGCATCTCCAGGGAGGTTGGCGCGGGGCGGCGGGCGGCATAATCGGGGGCGCAGAAGACCCCGAGGCTGGCATCCTCCAGCTTGCGGGCGATGATCCGCCCATCGCGCGGCTCCCCCAGCCGGATGGCCAGATCGTAACCATCCTCCACGAAGTCGATGTTCCTGTTGGAGACATTGAGCTCCAGCTCGACCTCGGGATAGGCCGCCATGAAGCCCGGCAGCAGGGGCACCAGACGGTGGTGGGCATAGACGGTGCCCACGCTGATGCGCAGCACTCCTCTGGGGTGGCGCTGGCGGCCGGTGATGGCCCGCTCGGCCTCGGCGATCTGCTCGAGCGCCTGCTGGCACTGCTCCCGATAGAGCTCCCCGTCATGGGTGAGGCGCACGCTGCGGGTGGTGCGATGGAAGAGTTTGACGCCGAGCCTGGCCTCGAGACGCTGGATGGAGCGGCTCACCGAGGCGGGCGTTACCCCCAGTACCTGAGCCGTAGCGGTAAAGCTGCCAAGTTCGGCTGCCTTGCAAAAGAGCTCTATGGTGCCGAGCTGGACGGGGTCGAAGGCACGGGACATATGTTCATCCATGTAAATAATCAAGTTCAATGGTGTGAGTTTATTCATCCTTGGGTAATCAGTAAATTGCTCATCGCGGGCGGCCCTGTGGCCGCCCGATCGATCACTGCCATCAAAAGGAAGATCACGATGAAGAACACCCTCAAGGCCGTGCTGGCCTCACTGCTGCTGGCGACCTCCGCTGCGGCCAGCGCCGCCCCGAAAGGCGAGATCCTGGTGCTGCTCTCGAGCGAGACCGAACTGCCGCTGCAAGGGGGCAAGAGCCTGACCACCGGCTTCTACCAGAATGAACTGGGGGTGCCTGCCGCCGCCCTGCTGGAGGCCGGTTATACCCTGACCCCGGTGACCCCGAGAGGGAACCGGCCCGTTGTCGACAAACACTCCGTCGATCCCCAGTACTTTGGCGGCAACCCGCAGGAGATGGTGCGAATCGGCGCCGTCGTGGAGGGGCTGCTTGGCGCCGGCAAGGTGCTCTCCCTGAGGGAGGTG
The DNA here is from genome assembly GCF_040908265.1 of Aeromonas sp. R5-1. Lineage (NCBI taxonomy): Bacteria > Pseudomonadati > Pseudomonadota > Gammaproteobacteria > Aeromonadales > Aeromonadaceae > Aeromonas > Aeromonas sp. R5-1. Next base: position 35,578 of record NZ_JBFODJ010000050.1, on the reverse strand, counting down.
CTGGCATCCGGTCCCGAGCGCTATGCCGGCCTCTTCATTCCCGGCGGCCACGCGCCCCTCATCGATCTTGCCAAGGATCCCGAGGTGGGGACCCTGCTTCGCCACTTCCATGACAACCACAAACCCACGGCCGCCATCTGCCACGGCCCCATCGCGCTGCTGGCGGCGCAGGCGGATCCGGCCGGGTTCGAGCAGTCGGTCATTGCGGGCAAGGCGGACGGCGCCAGAGAGTGGATCTACGACGGTTACAGGATGACCATCTTCTCCGACAAGGAAGAGGCGGTGTTTGAAGGCTCCCTTGGGGGTGACACGCTGCGCTACTACCCGGCGAAGGCCATGGCCCAGGCCGGTGGCAGCATGCAGTTCGTGGCACCCTGGCAGCCTGGCGTTGTGATCGATCGCGAGCTCATCACAGGCCAGAATCCCTTCTCCGATCACGCTCTGGCGAGCGCCTTCATCGCGGCGCTGGACAAACAGCAAGGGGCAGGCTGACGCCAGGAGAGGCGCAAGTTCCCCCCTTGATCAGTGCAGGCAGCCCCCATGGGCTGCCTTTTTCATGCCCCAGCCTTGGCGAGAAACGCCTTCATGGCGGGGGTGACACTGTGTTTTCGGGTGATGAAGGCGATGGTGCCTGCGCTCGCATCGCTCAAGTGATGGCAGGGCAGCTTGAAGAGCTGCTGGGCGGTGGCGGCGATGCCGGCGCTGACCACGGCGCAGCCCAGGCCGTGACTCACCCCGTTGACCAGGTGGAACAGGGAGTCGGTCTCCAGCACCACCCGCAGGCTGATCTGCTGGCGGGCGGCGGCCTCGTCCAGGTAGCGGCGAAACTGCATGGTGGTGCTTGGCAGGATCAGGGGGAGATCTTGCAGGTCCGCCAGGGTCAGCGGCCCGGTCGGGGCGCAGTGGGCAGGCAGGGGGCCCAGCAGGGCCATGGGGTTGGGGTGGCGAAGCTGGACGTCGAGGGCCCGGCGCTGATGCTCGGTGAGCAACTCGTCAAAGCCGAGCCCGATGTCGATGCGATGCAGATCCAGCTGCTCCATCAGGGTGGCATGGGTCATCACGCAGAGGTGCAGGCCCACCTTGGGGTAGGCGTCATTGAACCCCTTGAGCAGCGGCATGATGTCGATGCTCGACTGGGGCACGACGCCGATGCGCAGCGCACCCGACAGCCCGCCCCGAAAGAGGCTGAGCTCCTGGCGCATGGCATCCTGCTCCTGAAGCATCCGCTCGGCGTGGTGCAGCACCACTTCCCCCGCCTGGGTCAGGGCTACGAACTGGCTGTTGCGCACCACCAGTTCGGTGCCAAGTGACTTCTCCAGAGCGGTGATGCTGGCCGACAGGGTCGGCTGGGTGATGAAGCAAGCCTTGGCCGCCTTGGCGAAGTGACGGTGCTGGGCCAGCTCGTAGAAATAGTGCAACTGCTTGATATTCATCGAAGAGGGGCGTTTGACGTGGAGGATGGCTGACAAAGTTAATCAATCGACATCCCGATGGCAATAGAAGTTATCTATTGGTGAATAGATTTGTTTCATTGGTTTTGGCGCGGCGGCTTATCTAAACTTGAGGCCCGAATACAGCTTATAAGCGTCTCGCATGATCCCTTTCAATTCACGGTTGCCCAGTCTGGATGAGCTGGTGGAGGAGGTGGCCGTGTCCGTCAACATCAACGGCATCAACCATGCCGTCATGATGGCCACCCCGGACGATCTCGACGATTTCGCCATCGGTTTTCTGTTTGGCGAGGGGATCATCGGGGGCAACCACGATGTGCACGATATCCAGAGCACCCCGTCCGAGCACGGCATCGTGCTCGATGTCACCATCGCCAACCGCTGTCTGGCAGTGCTTGGCCAGCGCAAGCGCCGCCTGGCCGGTGCCAGCGGCTGTGGCATCTGCGGGGTGGAGGCCATCGAACATGCGTTGCCCGTGCTCACCCCGCTGACCCCGGGCGCCCCCTTCGACACCGCCTCTTTGCAGGATCTGCGGGAGCGCATCGTCCCCTGGCAGAGCAAGGCCCGCCAGAGCGGTGCCCTTCATGCCGCCCTGGCGCTGGATGATCGCGGCGAGATCCTGGCCTGCCGGGAGGACATAGGGCGGCACAACGCCCTGGACAAGCTCATCGGCATGCAGCTGCGCCAGCCGGTGCAGGCTGCCACCCTGGTCATCACCAGTCGCTGCGGCAGCGAACTCATTCACAAGGCGGTACAATTTGGCGCCGCTCACCTCATCAGCCTTGCTTCCCCCAGTCAGCTCGCGGTGCGACTGGCCCTGAAGTACAACCTGACCCTGATCCATGTGCCCCGATCCGATGCCCCGGTCTGCTATGCCAGCCCCCGCGCCCAGGATCACGTTGGAGACTCCCATGTCCAGTCATATTGAGAAACCGGCCAAGGCCGGCGGCTTTTCCTCCCTGCAGTCCACCTTCAAGCAGGTGCTGCGCAGCCAGAAGACCCGCCAGAACATCAAGAACCTGCTGCGGGTCAACCAGACCGACGGCTTTGACTGCCCCGGCTGCGCCTGGGGTGACAACAAGCAGGGGGCCTTCCAGTTTTGCGAGAACGGCGCCAAGGCGGTGGCCTGGGAATCCACCGGCAAGACGGTGGGGGCCGATTTCTTCGCCGAGCATTCGGTGCGTCGCCTCGCCACCCAGAGCGACTACTGGCTCGAATACCAGGGGCGACTGACCGAGCCCCTGCGCTACAACCCGGCCACCGATCACTACGAGCCGGTTAGCTGGGATCAGGCGTTTGCCCTCATCGCCGACAAACTCAAGAGCCTGGCCAGCCCCGACGAGGTGGAGTTCTACACCTCGGGACGCGCCAGCAACGAAGCCTCCTACCTCTATCAGCTGTTTGGCCGCCTCTATGGCACCAACAACTTCCCCGACTGCTCCAACATGTGCCACGAGGCGAGCGGGGTGGGGCTTATCCAGTCCGTCGGGGTGGGCAAAGGCACCGTGGTGCTCGATGATTTCGACGCCGCCAAAGCCATCTTCGTCTTTGGCCAGAACCCGGGCACCAACCACCCGCGCATGATGAACGCCCTGCGCAAGGCGGCGCGCCAGGGGTGCCAGATCGTCACCTTCAACAACCTCAAAGAGGTGGCCCTCGAGCGCTTCGCGAGCCCCCAGAGCCCGGCGGAGCTACTGACCCCGGCGGCCACCACCATCAGCCACCAGTACCTCACGCCAAAACTTGGCGGTGACATGGCGGCCATTCGCGGCATGGCGAAATACATCCTGGAAGAGGAGGGGGGGCGCATCGATCTCGCCTTTATCGAGCAGCATACGACGCAGTTTGATCAGTATGTGGCCCAGGTGAAGGCCACGGAGTGGACGCAGATCGAGGCGCAATCCGGTCTCGGTCGGGAGGCGATCACCCGGGCGGCGCAGATCTTCGCAAGCAGCGAGAGCGTGATCAGCTGCTGGGCCATGGGGATCACCCAGCACAAGCATTCGGTCGACACCATTCGCGAAATCGTCAACCTGCACCTGATGTGCGGCCAGATTGGCAAGCCGGGGGCCGGACTCTGTCCGGTGCGCGGTCACAGCAACGTGCAGGGCAACCGCACCATGGGGATCAACGAGAAACCCAATGCCGCCTTCCTCGATCGCCTGGAGCGCCGCTTCCCGGTGGGCTTCAAGCGCACGCCGGGGCACAACGTCTACGAGGCCCTTAAAGCCCTTCATGGCGGCAAGAGCAAGGTGCTCATCTGCCTTGGGGGCAACCTGGCAGCCGCCGCGCCGGATACCGAGTTCACCTATGAAGCGATGCGAAGGAGCGAGCTCAACGTGCAGATCAGCACCAAGCTCAACCGCAGCCACCTCATGGTGTCAAAAGATGCCCTGATCCTGCCCTGCCTGGGCCGTACCGAGCTCGATCAGCAGCGCTCCGGGGTGCAGAAGATCACCGTGGAGGACACCTTCAGCATGGTGCACGCCTCCACCGGGATGAACGAGCCGGTCTCGCCGCTCTGTCTCTCCGAGATAGACATCGTGGCCCGCATGGCCGAGGCAACGCTTGGCAGCGATCGGGTGGACTGGTTGGCGCTGCGGGATGACTACGGGCTGCTGCGGGATCTCATCGAGGAGACCATCGCGGGCTTTGGCGACTTCAACCGCCGCATCGAGGAGCCCTGCGGTTTCCATCTGGAGAACAGCGCCGCCCTGCTGCGCTGGAACACCGCGAGCGGGCGCGCCGAATTCAGGGCGAGCCGTTTGCCGGACTCCATCCTGCCCGAGTGCACCAGCCACGCGGAGCAGATGGTGGACCAGCCCGTGCTGCTGCTTCAGAGCCTGCGCTCCCACGATCAGTACAACACCACCATCTATGGCATGGATGACCGCTATCGCGGCATCAAGGGGCGACGCAACGTGGTCTTCATGAACGAGGAGGATGCCAGGAGGCTGGGGCTCGCCGAGGAGCAGCGGGTGGACATGAGTGCGGTGTGCAACGACGGGCGCGAGCGGGTGGTGCGGGGCTTTAGCGTCATCTTCTACGAGATCCCGAAAGGCAACATCGCCGCCTACTACCCGGAGACCAACCCCCTGGTGGCCATCGAGAGCATAGGGGAGGGCTCTTTCACCCCCACCTCCAAATCGGTGCCCGTACTGGTGACCCCGAGCGCCGCCTCGGTCGAGAGCCTGGCTGTCACGCTCTGATCTCCTGACATGGATACCGTCCGACCCCTGCCATGGCAGGGGTTTTTTATGGCCGAACGGTGTCCGGCAAAGCCTGGGCCGATCAGCCCAGGGCCACCACCACGCAGTTTCGGCCCTGGCTCTTGGCATCATAGAGCGCCTTGTCCGCCTCCTTGAGCACGGCGGCGATGCTGGTGGCATCCGCTCCCCAGTGGGCGACGCCGAGGGAGATGGTGATGTGGCCTGCTACCTCCATGTCGTGGCTCGCCACCCGGGTACGCAGGCGCTCGGCGATCTTCTGCGCCTGTGCAAGGGAGACCCCGGGCAGCAGCAGCAGGAACTCTTCGCCGCCGCTTCGACACAAGGCGGCATCGGAACGCAGATCCTGCTGCATCAGGGTGGCGAGGGAGACGATGACGGCATCCCCCACGTCGTGACCGAAGCGGTCGTTGATGGCCTTGAAGTGATCGATGTCCAGGGCAATCACCGTCAGGGGCTGACGCTCGACCTCGTACTCGTCCAGCATCTGCTGCATGGCCCGGCGGTTGAACAGGCCCGTCATGGGGTCGGTGTGGCTGTCGGTGTGCAGTTTGTCGATCTTGGTGTTGAGCAGCCCCAGCCCCTTGAGGATGGCCTGCTTCAACTGGGCCGCTTCGAAATACCAGGCGCGGATCCCCGAGATGCTGGTGGCGGCCCCTTGCTGATCCATGAGTCCGGCCCGGTTGGCCAGTTGTCGCAGGGGTCTGGCGATGATGGTGGCCGAGAGCCAGATGACGAAGAGAATGAAGAGGGTGACCGGGATCATCCCCTTGAGGATCTCCAGCATCTGTTCATCCAGGCCGGCCAGGGTGGCGCTGCGGGGGCGCTGGGCCACTATCCCCCAGCCTGCGTCCGCCACCGGGGCAAAGCCTGCCAGCATCTCGCTGCCCCGGGAGTTGAGCACGCTTTGCGCGCCATCCTGCCCCTTGAGCACCGCATCCACCACCCGGTTCTTGCCAATCCTCTGGCCGATGCGCTCCGGGTTCGGGTGATAGATGAGGGTGCGCTGGCGGTCCACCACATAAAGATAAGAACCATCCTGGTAGTAGTGCTGCCCCAGCAGGCTGGAGAGCACGCTGGCGGACTCCAGATAGATGGTGCCGGCAACATAGCCGAGGTAGCGTTTGTCTGCCGAGAAGATGGGGTGGGAGAGGCTGATGAGGTAGTTGCCAGTGAGGGAGACCAGAGGATCCGCGATGAGGGGCTGCTGGCTTGCCAGGGTCCGGCTCGCATTGGCCGAGGTGAGCTTGACCCCTTTCACATGCAATGCCTCGGGAGAGACGGCGACGATGACGGAATCGGTGTTCACGATGGCCACCGAGTTGAAGGTGTTGGTCTGCTGGCGCAACTGGCCTGCCACCTCCTCGAGTCCATGGAGGTCGTTGTCCTGCAGCAAGGGGGCGAGCCGGGCCGCGCCATAGGCCAGCTGTCCCTGGGCCGAGCGCAGCATGGTCTCGGTGGAGGCGGCGAGCTTGGTGGCATAGACCCGGTTTGCCTCCAGGGTGCTGTCGATGAGCAGTTGTCTTTGTGCCTGATAGATGGCGTAAAAGCTGTTGCCAAAGGTAGCCAGCACGCCGATGACGGCCAGCGCAAGGATGAGGCGATGCAGATCAAACCTCAGCAGCCAGTGAGAGTGCATGAACGAAACGGATCCTTGTCGTGGCGTCGGGGCAGTGCGGCAATTTTAAGGGGGGTGTCCGCCCAATGCCATCGTTAATGTGATTCTCGAATGGTTCCCTTTCATGGCGTGTCCCGGGCGGCAGCCCCGTCCCCTGTCGTCATGAGGCCGGTGAGGGCGGGATCCGCCAGCTCCGCCACCGTCTGCCAGAAGGGGGCGACGAGGGGATTGTCGTTGCCCGGCGGGCGAATGAGCCCGATGATCCAGCTCGCGTCGGCCTCCCCGAGGGGCAGGGTCAGCACATCGGGATGCTCAATGGTGGTGGAGGAGGGGACCAGGGTCCAGGCGATGCCGGCCGCCGCGGTGGCGATGCCGGCGGCGAAGTCGTTCACGTACTGGATGTCCTGAAAGCGCAGGCCGCTCTGGGCGAGGTAATGGATGAACTGATCGTAAAAAGAGGGGGCCTTGTCCCGGCGCAGGATGGCGAGCGGTTTCTCCTGCAGATCGGCGAGCCCTGCCACCCCCTGATAGCCTGCGGGCATCACGGCGACGAAATGGGCGCGCACCACGGGCAGCACCGGCCAGCCCTTGGGGGCGGGCAGGCGGCAGAAGCCGAGATCCAGCCGCCCCTCCGCCAGCGCCAGCAACTGGTGATGGGTGGAGAGATCGTTGAGCTCGATGGCGACCCCGGGGCGGCTGGCCCGAAAGCGGGCGATGGCGGCGGGCACCAGCAGCTTGGTGGCGACCCCGAAGCCGATGCGCAGGGTACCCGCGTGGCCCGCCAGCACGTCGCGGGCGCTGCGGGCGAGCTGTTCGCTCTGGGCCACCAGGGTGCAGGCGTCGGCGTAGAGGGCGCGCCCGAGCACCGTCAGCCGGGTGCTGCCAGCGTTGCGCTCGAACAGCTCGCCGCCAAGGTCCGTCTCCAGCCGGCGGATCTGCTTGCTCAGGGCCGACTGGGTGACGTGCTGGCGCGCCGCCGCCTGACCAAAGTGCAATACCTCCCCCAGGGTGACGAAGGCTTTCAGATCTCTCAACTCCATGGTGCCTCGCTTGATTCCAGATGGGAATGATAGGTGGCCATATTTGTCATTGGACGGAATTCTAGAAGTGTTGGATGCTGGTGCCAACTCATTTCGGACCCCTGTACGGGGTCGACGTATCACGGGATGGCCTCCGCCATCCGCGCAGAAGGAGCAACACCAGATGCATCATCACAGGTTCAACGACTTCCCGAACGGCTTCCTCTGGGGCGCCGCCTCCGCCGCCTATCAGGTGGAAGGGGCCTGGAACGAGGAGGGCAAGGGCCCCTCGGTATGGGACAGCTTCACCAAGCTGCCGGGCAAGACCTTTGAAGGGAGCAACGGAGACGTGGCGGTGGATCACTACCACAGGGTGGAAGAGGACGTGGCGCTGATGGCCGAGATGGGGCTCAAGGCCTATCGCTTCTCGGTGAGCTGGCCGCGCATCTACCCGACGGGGCGTGGCGAGGTGAACGAGGCGGGGCTCGCCTTCTATGACAGGCTCATCGACGCCCTGCTGGCCCACGGCATCGAGCCGGTGCTGACCCTCTATCACTGGGATCTCCCCCAGGCCCTGCAGGATGAGTACGGCGGCTGGGAAGACAGGCGCATCATCGACGACTTCGAGCGCTATTGCGTGACCCTCTATCAGCGCTTCGCCGGCAAGGTGAAGTACTGGGTGTCCCTCAACGAGCAGAACTACAACCTGACCAACGCCTACCAGCTTGGCACCCATCCTCCCGCGGTGCAGGACAGAAAGCGTTTCTTCGCCGCCAACCACATCGCGTTTCTCGCCAATGCCCGGGTCATCAAGGCGTTTCGCCAGCACGTGCCAAACGGCCTGATCGGGCCGAGCTTTGCGTACTCCCCCGCCTATCCGGCCTCCTGCGCCCCGAGCGACATGCTGGCGTTCGAGAATGCCGAGGAGTTCACCAACCTCTGGTGGCTGGATGCCTACTGCTTCGGCCGTTACCCCCAGGCGGCGCTCGCCTATCTGCGGGAGACCGACGAGGCGCCGGAGATCCTGCCGGGCGATCTCGAGCTCTTGCGCGAAGGCACCCCCGACTACATCGGGGTCAACTACTACTACACCCTGACCTTCACCGACAACCCCCTCGGCGGCCAGACGATGCAGCGCATCAACACCACGGGCAAGAAGGGCACTACGCCCTCCAGCGGCATTCCCGGCCTCTACAAGACGGCCCCCAATCCGCACCTTGAGACCAGCAACTGGGACTGGGCCATCGATCCCACCGGGATGCGCATCGCCCTGCGCCGGCTCTCTTCCCGCTACGCCCTGCCGCTGATGATCACCGAGAACGGCCTGGGGGAGTTCGACAAGCTGGAAGCCGGGGACAGGGTGAACGACGACTACCGTATCGCCTATCTGCACAGCCACCTCAAGGCGTGCCAGGAGGCGATGCAGGACGGGGTCGAGCTGATTGGATATTGCGCCTGGTCCTTCACCGACATCCTGAGCTGGCTCAACGGCTACCAGAAGCGCTACGGCTTTGTCTACGTGGACAGGGATGAGCAGGGAGGGTCTCTTCGTCGCATCAAGAAAGAGAGCTTCCACTGGTACAGCCAGGTCATTGCAAGCGGTGGCAAGACCCTGTAACGGGCCCGGTGCGCCGCACCTCGTCTGCCCAATGCCGGAAGGCCCCCTCATCGGAGGGGGCCTTCCTTGTTTGTGCAGCAGGCAACCATGACCGCCTAGATAAACATGCCGCCCGAGGCTTCGATGCGCTGGGCGGTGATCCAGCGGCAGTCATCGGAGAGCAGGGCGGCGATGGCACCACCGATGTCGTCGGGCTGACCCACCCGGCCAAGGGCGGTCTGGCTCGCGAGAAAGTCGTTGACTCCCTTGTTGTCGCGCACCACGCCGCCGCCAAAATCGGTCTCGATGGCGCCGGGGGCCAGCACGTTGACCGCGATGCCCCTGGGGCCCAGCTCCTTGGCCAGATACTGGGTGAGCACCTCGACGCCTCCCTTCATGGCGGCGTAGGCGGCATAACCCGGCATGGCGAAGCGGGTGAGGCCGGTGGAGAGGTTGAGGATGCGACCGCCATCTGCCAGGAGGGGCAGGAGCGCCTGGGTCAGGAAGAAGGTCCCCTTGAGGTGGATGTTGAGCAGGGTGTCGAACTGCTGCTCCGTGGTCTGCTCGAAGCTGGCATGAATGCCGATCCCGGCGTTGTTGACCAGGAAGTTGAAATGGGTGCGCTGCCACTCCCGGGCGAGCAGTTGCGTCACCTCCTCTGCAAAGGCCGCGAAGGTGGCGCTCTCGCCCACGTCCAGTGCCAGGGCATGGGCCCGGACACCGAGGGCGCGGGCCTGGGTCACCACCGTCTCCGCCTCTGCGGCCTGGCTGCGGTAGGTGATGATGAGGTCGACGCCTTTGGCGGCGAGGGCCAGGGCCCCGTGCTTGCCAAGGCCGCGGCTGGCCCCGGTGATGAGGGCGATGGGTCTGGTCATGGTATGACTCCTGTCAGGGTGGCGGACACAGGCTCGATACGAGCCGACCGGATCACTGTATTGTTCCTTTTAAACTGGATAAATAGCGTGATAATAGAATCACTGTTCCGTTTATCGAGACAATCAGGCCATGGATCAACTGGATGCGATGAGAGCCTTCGTGCGGGTTGCCGAGCTGGAGAGTTTTACCCGCTGCGCCGAGCAGACGGGCATCCCCAAGGCGACCCTCTCTGCCGCCATCCGCCGGCTGGAGGAGCGCATGGGGACCCGGCTCCTGCTGCGTACCACGCGGCGGGTGCAGCTCACCACGGACGGCCAGCTCTGCTATGCCAGATGTCGGGAGCTTTTGGCGGACATGGAGGAGTTTGACGGCCTGTTTCGCCAGGGGGGGCAGATCTCGGGACAACTGCGGGTCGACATGCCAAGCCGGATGGCCCGCCACCTGGTGATCCCGGCCCTGCCGGACTTTCTGGCGCAGCATCCCGCCCTGCAACTGATGCTGAGCAGCACGGACAGGCGGGTGGATCTGGTGCGCGAGGGGTTTGACTGCGTGGTGCGGGTCGGGGCGCTTGAGCCCTCGAGCCTGGTGGCCAGGCCCCTTGGTCACTATCGCCAGATCAACTGTGCCAGCGCAGGCTACCTGGCTCGCCACGGGGTGCCCCGCACCCTTGGGGATCTGGCGGGCCACCGGCTGGTGCACTATGGTCCCGGGTTTGGTGCCGGGCAGGGGCGCAGCGAGCCCGGCTTTGAATACCTGGCGGAAGATGGCCGCCGCGCCCTGCTGCCCATGGCGGGGGCCCTCATGGTCAATGACAGCGAGACCTACCTGGCGGCGGCGCTGGCGGGGCTTGGCATCATTCAGATGCCGCGGGTGGGGGTCGAATCCCTGCTCGCGGGGGGCGAGCTGGTGAGCATCCTGCCCCAGTGGCAGCCGCCGCCGCTCCCCATCCACGCCCTCTATGCCCATCGCCGCCAACTGGCCCCCAGGGTCCAGCTCTTCATCCACTGGCTGGCGGGGTTACTCGCCGCCCATCTCGGGGGCACCTCAGAGGCGGCTGCGTCTTGAGCGAAATTCCCTCGGCGAGAGGGCAAACGCCTCACGAAAGAAGCGGGTAAAGCTGCTCTGGCGGGCAAAACCCAGGCGCTCCCCCACTGTCTGCAGGGGGAGGGCGGGATCCTGCAACAGGCGGCAGGCCTCCTCCCGGCGCACCCGCTCCAGCAGGCCCGAGAAGTGGCACCCTTCCTCCCGCAGATGGCGGTTGAGGGTCCAGCGGGTCAGTTTGAGGTGCTCGCACACCCCATCGAGCAGAGAGGAGGCCTCGGCGCTCTCTTGCCACAGCTGCTGGCGGATGAGTGCCATCACCCTGTCCCGGTAGCGGCTGCTTGGGCGAAGCTGGGCCATCTGCCGGTCGAGCTCCCCGAGCAGCAGGGGTTGCAGGGGCAGGTTGCACTGCCCGTGGGCGAGATCGAGCAAGGCGGCGGGAAAGTGCAGCTCGAAGGCCGCCCCCTGTTGCAACCGCCCTTCCAGCCAGCCTGCCAGCTCACGCCACAGCCTGGGACGTACCGGGGTGGGCAGCACCAGCAGCCCCTGGCCCGGGTGGTAGAACTGGAGCAGGGCATAGAGGTGGCAGAGGTTGGCCAGGCTGCTCAGGGCGATGACATCCGGGTGGTCGGACTCCGAGTGGTAGCTGATCCTGGCCTGCCCCTCTTCTTCTTGCAGGCGGATCTCGTCGCTCTCGCCGATAAGGGGGCGGTAGGCGAGGAAGAAGTGCAGGGCCTGGCGAAGGGTGGCGGCGTTGCAGCACAGGCTCGCCAGCGACATGAAGTCGGCAAAGAGGCCGGGGAGGGCGGGGGGCGTCCAGTCGAGGGCCAGATCCACGTGGGGGGCAGCCCCGGCCAGCAGCCGGAAGTGGCGCCCGGTGTCGAGCCGCCCCTGGGGGATCAGCAGCTCTTCGTGAGCGATGCCGCAGGGGTGCAGGAGGGCAGCAGGATCCCGCCCGCGGGCCTGCCAGTGGTTGAGGCAGTGCAGGGCAATCCGGTTGGAGACGGTCTTCACGGCAAAAATCCTTGTCAGCGGTGGCCCACCATCATCGGCCAACGGCGGCGGATTGCCGTGAGCCAGCGCCGCTTTCATGTTTCAGATTTGTAACCAAGGGTAACCCTGCAACCCTTTTCACACTTTTCAATCCTGCTCCCAACCGGCAACTTCCTGCACCCGACGGGCAAGTGAGAGGGGCCGCTTTTGCATAGAGTGGCGACTCCTACACACACAAGGAAGATAACAACAATGAAACACCACTCGCTCTCCCGAACCCGTGTCGCCCTCGCCATCGGGGCCCTGCTGCTGGCAGGGTGCAACGACAACGACTCCACCCCCAAGCCCGAGCAGCCCGTTCTGGGCCACCGCACCGTCACCCTCATCGAGCAGGACGGCCTGCAATTCAAGGATCTCGATGGCAGCGGCACCCTGACCCCCTACGAGGACTGGCGCCTCGGCGCCGCCGAGCGAGCCCGGGATCTGGTGGGCAGGCTCACCCTGGCCCAGAAGGCAGGGCTGATGATGCACGGCACCCTGGTGCTGGACGGGGCGGGGCGGGTGAACCTCGCAGCCATGGACAAGATGCTGCGCGAGGACGGGGTCAACACCTTCATCACCCGCATGGCCGGTGATCCGGCGGCCATCGCCGCGGACAACAACACCCTGCAGGCCCTGCTGGAAGGAGTGGGATTCGGCATCCCCATGACGGTGAGCACGGATCCCCGCAACCACTTCACCCATGATCCGAACGCCACCAGCATCGGTGCCGGGGCCTTCTCCCAGTGGCCCGAGACCCTGGGGCTGGCCGCCATCGGTGATGCCGCCCTGGTACAGCGCTTTGGCGACATCGCCCGTCAGGAGTACCGGGCCGTCGGCATCCACGAGGCCCTCTCGCCCCAGGCGGATCTCGCGACCGAGCCGCGCTGGGGCCGCATCAACGGCACCTTCGGGGAAGACAACCTGCTCGCCAAGTCCCTGGTCAAGGCCTACATCGAGGGCTTCCAGCAGGGGAGCGAGGGGATAGGCAAGGAGAGCGTGGTCACCGTGGTCAAGCACTTCGCCGGGGCCGGTCCCCAGAAGGACGGGCTGGATGCCCACAACCCCTGGGGCAAGGAGCAGATCTACCCCGGCGGCCAGTTTGCTTACCACCTGGTGCCCTTCGAGGGTGCCTTCGAGGCCAGGGTGGCCGCCGTGATGCCCTATTACGCCATGCCCCTGGGCCTGACCCAGGATGGGCAGCCCGTCGAGGAGGTGGGGTTTGGTTTCAACCGCCAGATCATCACGGATCTGTTGCGGGGCCACTTCAAGTTTGACGGCGTGGTGCTGAGCGACTGGGGCATCGTCAATGACTGTGACAGCCGCTGCGAGCAGGGGCTGACCCAGGAGGAAGTCAATGCCGGGGTGAGCCCCTGGACCGTGCCCTTTGGCATGTCCTGGGGCGTGGAGAAGCTCACCAAGGCCGAGCGTTATGCCAAGGCCATCGACGCCGGGGTGGATCAGTTCGGTGGCGTGGAAGACCCAGCCCCCCTGCTGGCGGCGGTGCAGAGCGGTCTGGTGACCGAGGCGGCCATCACCACTTCGGCCGAGCGGATCCTGGCCCAGAAGTTTGCCCTCGGGCTCTTCGAGAATCCCTATGTGGATGCCGAGGCCGCGGTGGCCCTGGTGGGCAAGGCCGAGTTCCAGCAGGAGGCCCAGGCCGCCCAGGCGGCGTCTCACGTGCTGCTGAAGAACGAAGGGGCCCTGCTGCCGCTGAAGGCGGACGGCAAGCGGGTCTATCTGCACAATGTCAACGCCGAGGTGGCCAGGGCCAACGGCTATACGGTGGTGACGAACCTGGCCGACGCGGAGCTTGCCATCGTGCGGGTCAACGCCCCGGGCGAGCAGGATCCCCGCTTCCCGTTTGGCAGCATCCACTTCGGCCAGCTCGGCTTTGCCAGCAATGATCAGGTGGTGCAGGAGACGGCCCACGAAGGGGTCTACCGCGGCGCGGATGACTATGCCGCCATCCAGGCCATCGAGCAGGCCGGGGTGCCCCTGGTGCTCTCCGTCTATCTGGACAGGCCCGCCATCCTGACCGAGGTGGCCCCGGCGGCCCGGGTGCTGCTGGCCAACTTCGGCGCCCTGGATCAGGCCCTGTTCGATGTCATGAGCGGCACCCAGAAGGCACGCGGCAAGCTCCCCTTCGAGCTGCCCTCGAGCTGGCAGGCGGTGCTGGCCCAGTCCCCGGACGTGGCCAAGGACTCACAAAGCCCGCTCTATCCCTACGGGGCCGGTCTGGCCTATTGACGGACAGGGATGTTCTGTCTCTCATCAAGGCGCCTTCGGGCGCCTTTTCCATTGCCCCCATCGACAATCCCGGTTTGGCGCAAGGGGTTGGCTTGGGCATAATGGCGCCCCGGCAACGGGTGCGGTGGCCAGTGTGGCAGGCACCCGGTCACAGTGCACAGGAGATGAGATGAAATTTATCGGAGCCCACGTCAGTGCGGCGGGCGGGGTGGAAAACACCATCGCCCGGGCCAAAGCCATCGGGGCCAACGCCTTCGCCCTGTTTACTAAGAACCAGCGCCAGTGGCAGGCGGCGCCCCTCTCCGAGGCCAGCATTCGCGCCTTCAAGGCCGCCTGCGAGAAGGAGGGCTTTCGCCCCGAGCAGATCCTGCCCCACGACAGCTACCTCATCAACCTGGGTCATCCCGACCCCGATGCCCTCGCCAAGTCCCGGGATGCGTTTCTGGACGAGATGAAGCGCTGCGAGCAACTGGGGCTGTGCTACCTGAACTTCCACCCGGGCAGCCACCTCAAGCAGATCCCCGAAGCGGTGAGCCTCAAGCTCGTGAGCGAGTCCATCAACTGGGCGCTGGAGCGCAGTGAAGGGGTGACGGCGGTGATCGAAAATACCGCCGGCCAGGGTACCAACCTCGGCTGGTCGTTCGAGCACCTGGCCACCCTCATCGACGGGGTAGAGGACAAGAGTCGGGTCGGCGTCTGCTTTGACACCTGCCACGCCTTCGCCGCCGGTTACGATCTGCGTACCCCCGAGGGGTGCGAGGCGGTGTTTGCCGACTTCGACCGCATCGTGGGGTTCGAGTACCTCAAGGGGATGCATATCAACGGCGCCAAGTGTACCTTCGGTAGTCGGGTCGACCGTCACCACAGCCTGCGGGAGGGCAACCTCGGCGAGGCGGTGTTCCACCACATCATGAACGACGACCGTTTTGACGGCATCCCGCTGATCCTCGAGACCATCGACGAGTCCATCTGGGGCGAGGAGATAAGCTGGCTGCGCAGCCTGGCCGGGAGCCCGCGCCCGGCGTGATGCCGGGGTCCACCATTGGGTAGCAAGGAGAGACGATGCACGACGAGACAAGGGCGCCCCTGCGCTTTGGCATTGCCGGGGCGGGGGCCATCGCCCGGCGTTTTTGCCGCGATGTGAACGGGCACGCCAGGGGAGCCGAGGTGGTGGCCATCGCCGCCCGGGACCAGGGACGGGCGGACGAGTTCGCCCGGGATCTGGGGCTGCCCCACGCCTATGGCAGCTATGAGGCCCTGGCCGCCAGCCCCGAGGTGGAGGCCGTCTATGTGGCGGTCATCCACCCGGAGCACGCGGGCCTGGTGAGGCAGATGCTGCTGGCGGGCAAGCACGTACTGGTGGAGAAACCGGCGGTGACCCGGGTAGCGGACTGGGACGCCCTGGTGGCGCTCGCCCACGCACGGGGCCTGCTGCTGCTCGAGGCCATGAAGGTAATGTGCTTCCCCGCCATGCGCGCCCTGTTGCAGCGCCTGCCCCTGCTGCCGCCGCCGCGCGAGCTGCGGGCGGCGTTCGGTTCGGCCCAGCCGAAGGTGGGCAAGCTGTTCGATCCGGCGCTGGATGGCGGCGCTGCCTGGGACGTGGGGGTCTATCCCCTCTGGCTCCATGCCGCCCTCTGCCATCGGCTGGGGCTGGGCTGCACCGCCCCCGAGGTGACGCTGACGCGGGCTCCGGGGGAGGTGGATCTCGCCGCCAGCTTCACGTTCGATGAGCCGTTTCGGGCCGAACTCGGGGCCTCCATCATCGAGGATCTCGAGCGGGAAGCGTCCTTGTCCGGGGAGGGATGGCGCCTGGTCATCGAGGGCAAGTGGTGGAATCCCCAGCACATTCGCTGGCAAGGGGGGCCTGCTCCCGTCATCTGGCCGGCGGACATCTACCTGCCGGTGGAGGGGGGCGGCATGCAGCACGAGGCGGATCACTTTGCCGATTGCCTGCGCCACCGGCTGCTGGACTCCCCCTGGGTGCCCCAGGCCGTGACCCGGCAGGTGCTCGGCTGGATTGAAGGGGGACTCGCCGGCTGAGGCCGGGGAAGGGCTGATGGCCGGGGAGAGCATCGGCTGAACGACAAGGGCGCCAATGGCGCCCTTGTCGTATCCGAAGGGCTTCTCACGCCAGGGTCTGGGCGCGGCAGAAGGCCAGGAAGCGGCGCAGGGCGACGGAGTGGAACTTCTGCTTGTGCCAGACGAGGGAGAGCTGGCGGGGGAAGCGGCGACTCGGGGTGAGGGCCACCAGGCGCCCCTGTGCCAGCCGATCCGCCACCGCGAGGCGGGAGATGAAGGAGATGCCGAGCCCCTTCTCCACCGCCAGCATCACCGCCTCCAGGGTATTGAGCTCTATCCCCGCCTGCCAGCGGGGCAGGTGGGGCTGGAGCTGCTGCTCGAACTGCTCGCGGCTGCCGGATTGCGCCTCGCGCAGCACCCAGGTTTCCCCGGCAAGCCGGCGCAGGGGCAGCTCGAGCTGATCCGCCAGGGGGTGACCGGGGGCGGCGATGATGAGCATCTCGTCCTCCAGCCAGGGTTCGCTCACCAGGTCCGGGTGGTGGTTCTCCCCCTCGATGAGGGCGAGATCCAGTTCGAAGTGGGCGAGGGCATGGCACAGGAGGTGGGTGTTGGCGATGGTGACCCTGGGGGCGACCCCCAGCTCCTGGGCCCCCTCCGCCAGCAGGGCGGGCAGCAGGTAGTTGCCGATGGTCTGGCTGGCCCCGAGGTGCAGCTGGCCGCTCGGCTCGGCATCGGGGCTGAAGAGCTGCTCTATCTCCTGCATCCGGGTCAGCAGCTCCTCGGCGGCCGGTTGCAGCAGGCGCCCCTCGCTGTTGAGCTGAAGCCTCGGGTGCACCCGATCGAACAGGGGCGTGGCGAGCTGGCGCTCCAGCTCCTGCAGCGACTGGGAGACGGCCCCCTTGCTCAGGCAGAGTTCATTGGCGGCGCCCCCCAGGTTGCCGTGGCGGGCGATGGTGGCAAACACCTTGAGTTGTTGCAGGGTGAGCTTCATATCGTTTGATTTTCCTAAACGCTAAGTTCAATTCATTTAGATATCGTAAACGATAGACCCCCTTTATCCTATGCCCATCGTCATCATCAAGAGGGTATCCGCCATGATCGCAAGAACCCGCCGCTCCCTGGCCGCCGCCCCGACCCCCATGGCCGGTCTGGCTCTGGGGATCGCCAGCCTCGGCTGGTGCTGGGAAAATGCCGGTCAGTTCGATGGCCGTCTGCAACTGCTGGGGGCCGCCATCGCCGCCGTGCTGCTCCTCGTCCTGACCTTCAAGTTTCTGATCCACCCGCGCCTGCTGTGGCAGGATCTCGCCCATCCCGTGGTGGGCAGCGTGGTGCCCACCTACGCCATGGGGACCATGGTGGTCTCCAAGGCGGTCGGCCTGCTCGCCCCGACCCTGGGGCAGGGGCTCTGGCTGTTTGCGGTCATCGTCCACCTCGTCTTCCTCGCCACCTTCGTCTGGCACAGGGCCAGAGCGTTTGAAATCCATCACATGGTGCCGAGCTGGTTTGTGCCGCCGGTGGGGATCATCGTGGCTGACGTGGCCTACCCGGGCGGTCCCTTCGCATCCCTGGCCACCGGCCTGCTCTGGTTCGGCATGGCCTGTTACGGCCTGATGCTGCCGCTGATGCTCTATCGCCTCATCTTCAGCCACGAGGTGCCGGATGCCGCCAAGCCCACCATCGCCATCCTGGCCGCCCCGGCGAGCCTGTCGCTGGCCGGCTACCTCACCGTGAGTCAGGATCCCTCCCTGCTGCTGGTGGCGGTGCTGCTCGGGATTGCCGTGCTGATGACCGGCATCATCTACCTGGCCTTCATCAAGCTGCTGCGCCTGCCGTTCTCGCCGGGTTACGCCGCTTTCACCTTCCCCCTGGTGATCGGGGCCACCGCCCTGTTCAAGGTGAGTCACCTGCTGTCGCAGTGGCCACAGGCGGCCCGCTATGCCGAGCAGCTCCATCAGCTGGCTTATCTGGAGCTGGGGGTGGCCACCCTGGTGGTGGGTTACGTGGCCCTGCGTTACCTGATGTTCTTCCTGCCGGCCGTGCAGGATGACCTGCCGGGGCAGCCCGCACGCCGCTAGGCACAAGGTTTTCATCCCCCCTCGTCATCGACCCCGCCCGTGCGGGGTCTGCCGTTCGTGATGCAGTGACGCAGAGGGGAATCAAATGAAGCAGATTAATTTTGTCAATCCGTGAAGTGGCTTAAATAGTTGCCCATGCAGGCGACATTCAGTTGGCGTTAACTGGTAATACCTGTCACGATGCGCGCCACTTTATCTTCCCACTGTTTTGTCGTGCCCCATGTCCTCATCTGATCCCGTGTTTGACGCCCGATTCCAGCCTCGTCTGCTGCACCCCCGTTACTGGTTGAGCTGGCTCGCCCTCGGCGCCATCGGTGTGCTCGCCTTCGTGCCCCCGCGCTGGCGGGATCGCCTGGCCGATGCTCTGACGCCCCTGGTATGCGCCATTTCGAAGAAGCAGATCTACATCGCCAGGACCAACCTCGCCATCTGCTTCAAAGAAAAGAGCGAGGCCGAGCGGGAGGCCATCCTGATGACCTCCATCCGGGTCGGCCTCAAGAGCCTGCTGGGCTTTGGCGAGTTCACCTGGCGCAGCCCCGCCCACGTGATGGGGCGGATCCAGGTCAGCGGCTGGGAGCATATCGAGGCGGAGCAGGCCGCTGGCCGACCGGTGATCCTGGTGGTGCCCCACAGCTGGCCCATCGACGCGGCGGGCTACTACTTCGCCCAGCGGGGCCTGCCCATGTGCACCATGATGAAGAGCGCCCGCAACCCGGTGTTCGACTGGCACATCAACGGCGCGCGGGCCCGGCACGGCTGCCGCGTCTATGAGCGCAGCGCCGGCATCAAGCCGGTGATCAAGGCGGTGAAATCCGGCCTGAGCTTCTTCTACTTGCCGGATCAGGATCACGGCCGGGAGGCGAGCCTGTTCGCCCCCTTCTTCAACCACCCCAAGGCGACGTTGCCGGCCCTGCCACGGCTGGTGAAGCTGACCGGTGCCCGGGCCCTGCCGGTGCTGGCCTGCTATGACGAGCAGGCGCACGGCTACCGGCTGGAGGTCGAGGCTCCCTACGCCGACTACCCGAGCGCGGATCTGATGGCGGATACCTGCCGCATGAACGACAGCGTGGAGCGCCAGCTCTGCCGCCACCCGGGCCAGTACATGTGGTTCCTCAAGATCTTCGACACCCGTGAGGATCAGGTGGGGCCGGATGGCCTCTACGAAGAGGGGATCCGGCGCATCCGCCGGGGCCTTGCTCCTCATCCCTGAGCCTTGCGCTCACCCGGTGCAAAAATGTGGCCCCAAGCGGGCCACTTTTTATTTCTAACTTGTCTGATCAGTGACTTGGCGCGGTGGCGCTGTGCAGGGCAGGGTAGAAAAAGTTGTCAGGATCACTAAAATGACGGTCTGTTTTGATGATTCGATGGCGACCATGTCCGCACAAGATCCGGTGTTTGATACCTCTTTTCATCCGCGCCTGCTGCACCCCCGTCTATGGGGCAGCTGGCTGGCCGTCGCCCTGCTCTCCCTGCTGGCCTGGGTGCCGGCAAGGGCACGGGACAAGCTGGCCGACTACCTGGCCCCCCTGCTGCTGCGCGTCTCCACGAAGCAGGCCTACATCGCCGACACCAACCTCAAGATCTGCTTCCCCCATCTCGACGAGGCGGGCCGTCAGGCCCTGCTGCTGAAATCCATCCGGGTGGGGCTCAAGACCTTCCTGGGCTTTGGCGAGCTGACCTGGCGCAGCCCCGACTTCCTCAAGGGGCGCGTCAAGGTGAGCGGCTGGGAGCACGTGGAAGCGGAGCGGGCAGCCGGTCGCCCCATGATCTTCGTGGTGCCCCACACCTGGGCGGTGGACATGATTGGCCGCTACTTCCCCCTCCAGGGGATCAAGATGTGCACCATGATGAAAAGCCCCAAGGATGCGGTGTTCGACTGGTATATCAACCGCGAGCGCAGCAAGGGCGGGCGTATCTACGAGCGCAGCGTCGGCATCAAGCCCGCCATCAAGGCCCTGCGCAGCGGCGACAGCTTCTTCTATCTGCCGGATCAGGATCACGGCCGGGAGGCGAGCCTCTTCGTGCCCTTCTTCAACCACCCCAAGGCGACCCTGCCGGCCCTGCCCAAGCTGGTGAAGCTGACCGGTGCCCGCGCCGTGCCCATTCTGGCCTGCTACGACGAGGATCAGGGGGGCTACCGGCTGGAGATCGAGGCGCCGTTCGACCCTTATCCCACCGCGGATCTGGTGGCGGACGTCAACCAGATGAACCGCATGGTGGAGCAGCAGCTTGGCCGCTTCCCCGAGCAGTACATGTGGTTTCTCAAGATCTTCGAAACCCAGGAGCACGATCAGGGCGAGGACGGTCTCTACGAGGCGGGGATCCGCCGCATCCGCCAGGGGCTGCCACCGGAACCTTGATCGACACGGCCCCCTTGCGGGCCGTTTCTGACAGGGGTGGCAGGCCACCAGCAAACAGGTGCAAACAAGGTGCAAATAGGGTAAAAGGGCGGTCATGAAAATTCCAAATCGAATCCAACCTCTGGTTGATGACGGCCTGGTGGACGATGTCATCAGCCGGCTGATGAGCGGCAAAGAGGCCGACGTCTATGTGGTGCGCTGCGGCGACGAGATCCGCTGCGCCAAGGTCTACAAAGAGGCGTCAAAGCGCAGCTTCAAGCAGGCCGTGGTCTATCAGGAAGGGCGGCGGGTACGCAGCAGCCGCGATGCCCGCGCCATGGAGAAGGGCTCCAAGTACGGTCGCAAGCAGCACGAAGAGGTGTGGCAGAACACCGAGGTGGATGCCCTGTTCAAGCTGGCGGCGGCCGGGGTGCGGGTGCCCAGGCCCTATGTCTGCCTCGATGGCGTGCTGCTGATGGAGCTCATCACCGACGCCGACGGCAACGTCGCTCCCCGTCTCAACGACGTGGCCCTGACCCGTGAGCAGGCTCTGGTGGATCATGGCAAGGTGATCCGCTACGTGGTGCGCATGCTCTGCGCCGGCCTCATTCACGGGGATCTCTCGGAGTTCAACGTGCTGGTGGACGAAGAGGGGCCCGTCATCATCGACCTGCCCCAGGTGGTGGATGCCGCCGCCAACAACCAGGCCAGGGCCATGCTGGAGCGGGATGTCGACAACATGCGCAACTACTACGGCATGTATGCCCCCGAGCTGCTCAAGACCCGGTATGCCCGGGAGATGTGGTCCTTGTTCGAGGATGGCAAGCTGGGCCCCGAGACCGAGCTCACCGGCCTGTTCGAAGAGAGCCGGGAGGCCATCGATCTGGATGGCGTGCTGCACGAGATAGAGAGTGCCCAGGAGGAGGCCATGGCCCGCCGGGCCAGGTTGCAGGCGGAGCAGGAAGAGGAGTCCTGACGGGCCTTCATTCCAATCAACAAGAGCGCCATGGGCGCTCTTTTGTTTTGGAACTCTGGCTCAGAGTCCGGTCAGGGGCGGTGCCTTGAGACGGGGCCCCTGGTAACCCGTCACCTCGCCAAAGCGCGGATGACCGCTCTCCCAGTCGGCGGCGGCGGTGCGAATGGCCTCCTTGTCGACGCTCACGAAGTTCCACCAGATCTGCAGCGGTCTGGGCAGGGGCTCGCCGCCGATGAGCAGCAGCCGGGCGCCCGGGCGCAGGGTCAGCGCCACCTCCCGGTTGCCGGGGGGCAGGTAGAGCAGCTGCTCCGGGGCCAGGGCCTCCCCTGCGACGATGGTCTCCCCCGCGAGGGGAAAGAGGCCGTGCTCGAAGGCGAGGTCCAGGGGGAGGGTGATCTCGCCTCCCTCGGGGGCGTGCAGATCCAGCCCCAGAATGGGGGAGAAGTGCAGGGTGGGGGCGCGCTGGCTGCCGTGCTCGCCGATGAGCAGGGTGAGGGTGATCTCCCCTTGCTGCCAGCGGGGGAGCGTCGGGTAGTGATCGAAGCGGGGCGGGGTATGCTGATCCGCCTCTGGCAGGGCTATCCAGAGCTGGGCGGCGTGCAGATCGGGCTGGTTCGGGACCGACTCCTCGGTGTGGGCGATGCCCCGTCCTGCGGTCATCAGGTTCACCTGGCCCGGACGGATCACCTGCTTGCTGCCCAGGCTGTCCCGGTGGAGGATCTCCCCCTCCAGCATCCAGGTGAAGGTCTGCAGGGCGATGTGGGGGTGGGGCCCCACATCCATGCCGGGGGCGCCGGGGGCAAAGCGGGTCGGGCCGATATGATCGAGAAAACACCAGGGCCCGATGGTGCGCCGCTCCTTGACCGGGATGGCGCGAGCCACCGGGATGCCGCCCACATCGGTGAGGCGGGAGGCAATGCGTTGCCACTGTTGTGTCATGGGGTGCTCCTTGTCGAGGAAAAGGTTGGCGCGCGCAGGCCGCAGCGTCTGCCGGAAGTTGGACATGCCGTCTCGCCCGGTGCCGGTGAGTGATGCCGAGGTTACTATGCCCCAATCCGGCGCCGGATGGCAAAGACGGGGCACAGCGCCTGCCCTGAGGGCCTAGCCCGGCAATTGCAGCAGGGTACTGTATGAACGTACAATACTCCCATCCCACTCTTGAGCCCGACCACCTGCATGACCGACATCCAGCCCCTCCCTCCCGTGACCCCGCCGCTCGACGGCTTCATCCTGACCCGCCATGGTCGGGATGTGCAGGGGCGTACCGAGATCGTGATGTGGCTCTGGAGCGCACAGGGACCGGTACGGGTGGTGGTGCCGGGGCAGGAGCCGGTCTTCTTCCTGCCGGAACGCCACCTGGAGGAGGCGGCAGAGCTCTTCAAGGGGGCCGGGGTGAGGGGGCGTTTTCGCCGCCTCCCCATGCACACCTTCGAGGGGAGCCGGGTGGTGGGCTGCTACTTTGCCACCCTGAGCGCCTTTCACCGCGCCATCGAGCTGCTGCTCATCCGCGGATTGGAGCACTTCGAGGCGGATATCCGCCTGCCCGAGCGCTTTCTCATGGAGCGCTTCATCACCGCCGGGATGCGCTTTGACGGCAAGGCGAGGCGAAAGGGGGGCAGGCAGGGTTACTGGGAGGTAAACGAGGCGCGCTGTGCGCCGCAGGCGGTGACGCCGACCCTCTCCTGGGTCTCCCTGGACGTGGAGTGCGCCATGGATGGCACCCTCTTCTCGGTGGGGCTCCATAGCGAAGAGGACGCGCGGGTCATCATGATTGGTGCCCCGGAGCCGGACTCGCAGGACTGGGAGACCCCCGTCGAGTGGGTGGCGGACGAGCCTGCCCTGCTCGGTGCCCTGGAGGGCTGGTTCAGCCTGCACGATCCCGATCTCGTCATCGGCTGGAACGTGGTGAATTTCGACTTTCGCCTGCTGCTGCGCCGCGCCGAACTCCACAAGCGGTGGTTGCGGCTCGGGCGCGGGCGGGAGCTCTGCTTCTGGCGCTCGTCCCGAAACGACCCCCAGAGCGGCAACGTCATCATCCCGGGGCGCATGGTGCTGGACGGCATCGATACCCTCAAGAGCGCCACCTGGCAGTTCCCGAGCTACAGCCTGGATGCGGTGGCGAGCGAGCTGCTCGGGCGGGGCAAGGACATCGAGGACGTGGCCAACCGGGGGGAGAAGATCACCGAGCTGTTCCACTCCGACAAGGAGGCGCTGGCCCGCTACAACCTGGAAGATTGCAGGCTGGTGTGGGAGATCTTCGATTTCTGCCACCTCATCCCCTTCGCCATCGAGCGCGCCTCCCTCACCGGTCTTGAGCTCGACCGGGTGGGCGGGTCGGTGGCGGCGTTCACCAACCTCTATCTGCCACGGCTGCACCGCGGTGGCTATGTGGCGCCCAACCTGCCGGCAGACGGCGGGCTCGCAAGCCCCGGCGGCTATGTGATGGACTCCAAGCCGGGGCTCTATCGCCACGTGCTGGTGCTCGACTTCAAGAGCCTCTATCCCAGCATCATCCGCACCTTCTGCATCGACCCCATGGGGCTGGTGGAGGGGCTCAAACACCCGGTTAACGCCATTCCAGGCTTTCGCGGCGCCCTGTTCTCCCGAACCCGCCACTTCCTGCCGGATCTCATCGCCACCCTGTGGGCGGCGCGGGATCGGGCCAAGGCCGCCAGTAACAAGGCCCTCTCCCAGGCCATCAAGATCATCATGAACTCCTTCTACGGGGTGTTGGGGTCGGGGGGCTGCCGCTTCTACGACCCAAGGCTCGCCTCCTCCATCACCTTGCGGGGCCACGGCATCATGCAGCAGACCCGGGAGTGGATAGAGGCAGAAGGGTTCGAGGTGATCTATGGGGATACCGACTCCACCTTCGTGCACCTGGGGAGCGATATCCGTCTCGAACAGGCGGACGAGATTGGCCAGCGACTGGCGAAGATGATCAATGACAACTGGGCCGCGCTGATCAGGCGGGAGTTCGACCTGCCGAGCCATCTGGAGATCCAGTACGAGACCCACTACCGCCGTTTCCTGATGCCCACCATTCGCGGGCTGGAGAAGGGAAGCAAGAAACGCTATGCGGGACTGGTGGGCGAAGGGGAAGGGGAGCATCTGGTGTTCAAGGGGCTGGAGACGGTGCGCACCGACTGGACCCCCCTTGCCAAGGCATTCCAGACCCGGCTCTACGAAATGGTGTTCCACGACCAGGATCCCAGCAGCTATGTGCGCACCATGGTGGACGAGACCCGGGCGGGCCGTCACGACGATCTGCTCATCTACCGCAAGCGGCTGCGCCAGAAACTCGAGGAGTATCAGAAGAACGTGCCGCCCCATGTACGGGCGGCGCGCCTGGCGGACGAGGAGAACCTGCGCCGCGGCCTGCCCCAGCGCTATCAGCACAGGGGCACCATCGCCTACCTGATGACCCTGAACGGCCCCGAGCCTTTGGAGTACCGGCGCAGCGCCGTCGACTACGAGCACTACATCGACAAGCAGCTCAGGCCCATCGCCGACGCCATCCTTCCCTTTGTGGGGGAGTCGTTCGAGCGGATCTGCGGCCAGCAGCTCGATCTCTTCTGACAACGCGAGGTAAACGCGGCGGCCATGGCACGACAACGGCTGCCCGCGTGCCAGAGGAAACAGAGGGAGGCAGATGACGGGGGAGAGCGGGTGTCAGAGCCGACCAATGCAAAAAGCCCGCTATCAAGCGGGCTTTTCAAATCTGGTGCGTCCTAGTGGATTCGAACCACCGACCCCCACCATGTCAAGGTGATGCTCTAACCAGCTGAGCTAAGGACGCAGGGTGCGCAAAGCGACTTTGTGTGTCATTGCAGGGGAGTGGTGGGTTTAATTGGATTCGAACCAACGACCCCTACCATGTCAAGGTAGTGCTCTAACCAACTGAGCTATAAACCCACATCTGTGTTCAACCGGATTCGAACCAACGACATTGCCTACGCCATGTCAAAGTACTGTTCTAACCGACTGAGCTATAAACCCACATCAAATTCATATCTGCAATTTATTCAAACTGTTATGGTGCGTCCTAGTGGATTCGAACCACCGACCCCCACCATGTCAAGGTGATGCTCTAACCAGCTGAGCTAAGGACGCATAACAGGGTTTCGTGATGGTGCGTCCTAGTGGATTCGAACCACCGACCCCCACCATGTCAAGGTGGTGCTCTAACCAGCTGAGCTAAGGACGCATCACGAAAAGTGGTGGGTTTAATTGGATTCGAACCAACGACCCCTACCATGTCAAGGTAGTGCTCTAACCAACTGAGCTATAAACCCACTTCATAAACCGGGCTGAAGACCCGTTTTATCCCGCCAGCACTGCTGGCGTGGTCGGCATACTACCCATGGCCCCCAAGGCTGTCAACAAGGGACATGCACAAAGGAGACTGTTTGCCCAGTTCTTGTGCAGCCTGTTGATTTTACAGGCGAGCCGTCCCAAAAGTGCGGCTCCCCGTGCCCCTGGCCGCGCCCTATTGCGCCCGAGAGAGGGCGGTGCAGGCTGCGGGGCTGGCGAAGCGGCCGTAGATGACGCGCAGCCGAGCCCCCAGCATCAGGGCGGCGGAGGTGAGACCGACGATGAAGCCTATCCAGAAGCCCTGCGGGCCCATGCGCGGTACCACCCAGTCGGTCAGCCCCAGGATCATGCCGGTGGGCAGACCCAGCCCCCAATAGGCGACGATGGTGACGTAGAAGATGGCCTGGGTGTCCTTGTAACCGCGCAGAGCCGCCGCGGCCACCACCTGCACCGAGTCGGAGATCTGGTAGATGGCGGCGAAGAAGAGCAGGGTGGCGGCGAGGCCGATCACCTGCAGGTCGTCGGTGTAGATCCCCGCGATGGGGTCGCGCAGCAGCACGGTGAGGGCGGCGGTCGCGGCGGCGACTCCCATGCCCAGCATCAGGCCGGTGCGGGCGGCGACCCTGGCCTGATCCGGTTGACCTTCCCCTATGTTGTGACCGACCCGGATGGTCACGCCGACACCGATGGAGAGGGGCAGCATGAAGACCAGGCTGGAGAAGTTGAGCGCAATCTGGTGACTCGCCACCGTCTCCGCGCCGAAGGGGGCCAGCATCAGGGCGACCACAGTAAACAGGGTCACCTCGCAGAAGATGGCCATGGCGATGGGGAACCCCAGGCGAAACAGGCGCCAGATCCGGCTGCCGTTGGGGCGTGCCAGCTGGGCGAACAGGTTGATGCGCTTGAAGTGGGCAGAGCACTTCACATAGACGATCATCGCCAGCAGCATGGCCCAGAGCACGATGGCAGTGGCCACGCCGCAGCCGACGCCGCCGAGTTTCGGCATGCCGAAGTGGCCGTGAATGAAGATGTAGTTGGCGGGGATGTTGACCGCGAGCCCCACGAAACCGATCACCATGGTCGGCATGGTGTGGGAGAGCCCCTCACTGAAGTTGCGCAGCACCTGGAACATCACGAAGGCGGGCAGGCCCCACAGGATGGCGTGCAGGTAGCCGGCAGTCTTGGCCGCCATGACGGGATCCACGTCCATGAATTGCAGTGCCAGGGGGCTGAAGTAGAGTGCCACCATGGCGATGGGCGTGACGATGAGGGCGAGCCAGAAGCCCTGGTGCACGGCGGGGCGCACCTCGTCCTGCTTGCGAGCGCCGTTGAGCTGGGAAACGATGGGGGTGAGGGCCATGATGATGCCCTGCACCAGCAAGATGATCGGCAACCAGAAGCTGGACGCCACCGACACGGCGGCCAGATCCACGGCGCTCACCTGTCCCGCCATCACGGTATCGACGAAGTTCATGGCGATCTGGGCCACCTGGGCGACTAGAATGGGGCTGGCTAGACGAACGAGCTGCTTCGCCTCGGACCAATAACGTTGCACTGACACCTCCGAGTGGATCAGATAAAAGAGAAAGAGCGGGCAAGAGAGATGGGCTTTTGCCTCCTCGTCCTGAGGAGACAAAATGCGGGGGTGTCATTCTAGCCTGAAAAACCGCCAACGGGGAAGGTCGGCGGCAGATTTGTAGCCGGGATCAGGCGTCTTCGTGATCGCTGATCAGCAGGTTGGCCGCGGCATAGGCCGCCTGCTCGCGCAGATCCTCTGGTACCCGCTCGTCGGAGGCCACGGCGTTGAGCGCCCGTATGCTGGCGGCGATGGCCTGGGGCACATAACCCTGCTCGCCGGAGCCAATCTGGTTGTAGGCGATGCGAATGGCTTCACAGCATTGATATACCTGCATTTTTGTTTCCTCATTCAGTCTGGATTGATTGGGGTCACTATAGCGATCGCGCTTCTCCTTGTCAGCCGGCACCCTTGTCTTGCAAGGTGGCCGGGGGTAACCTGCCGACAATTTTCACAGCCTGGAGAGACTCATGTTCACCGGCATCGTACAAGGGACCGCCGAACTGGTGGCCATCGATTCACTGCCCAATTTTCGCACCCACGTGATCCGCATGCCGAGCCCGGCCTGGGGCGAGGGGCTGGCCCTGGGGGCCTCGGTGGCCCACAACGGCTGCTGCCTGACCGTCACCCGGGTGGAGGGGGATCTGGTCAGCTTCGATCTGATGCAGGAGACTCTGCGCCTCACCAACCTTGGGCAACTGGTGGTGGGTGACAAGGTCAACGTGGAGCGGGCCGCCCGCTTTGGGGACGAGATTGGCGGCCATGCCATGTCCGGCCACATCATGGGGACGGCCGAGGTGACCTCGGTCATCGACACCCCCAACAACCGCCAGGTGTGGTATCGCCTCGATCCTGCGCTGATGAAGTACGTGCTGACCAAGGGCTACATCGGCATCGACGGCATCAGCCTCACCGTGGGCGAGGTGCGCGCCAGCGAGTTCTGCGTCAACCTGATCCCCGAGACCCTGGCCCGGACCAACCTGGGCTGGGTCAAGGCCGGCTGGCGGACCAACATCGAGATAGACCCCCAGACCCAGGCCATCGTCGACACGGTGGAGCGGGTGCTGGCGGCGCGCCAGTAACCACCTGAGCGCTGCCCCCAGGGTTCGAAGAGGAGGGCGGCATCACGGGAAAGGCGCCCTCTTGTGGAAGAGGCGCCGCCCCAGAGCCTTGGAGACTTCTCTATGTTTGTCGTGACATTGACCTATGTGAAACCGCTGGCGGAGATCGATGCCCTGATCCCGGCCCACATTGCGTGGCTGGAGCGGCAATATGCCGCAGGCCATTTTCTGGCGTCCGGGCGTCAGGTACCCCGAGTCGGGGGCGTCATACTGGCGCAGGGCGTGAGCCGAGACGCCCTGGAGGCGATGCTGGCAGAGGATCCCTTCAAACAGGCAGAGGCGGCCGATTATCAGGTGGTGGAGTTTGTTCCGACCATGACGTCGGCGAAGGCGGCGTGCTTGAGGGAGGCGTGACCCAGCCTGACGACGGCACCAGAACAAACGGGACCCACAGGGTCCCGTTTGTTTTTGTCTGTGTCTGGACAGGGGGATTCAGAACAGCTGCTCGTCGTCAGCATCCACGAAGAGTTGCAGGCAGTCGCGGGCTTCATCCCGGTGCAGCCGCAGATGGATGGGGTTGCAGCAGGCCATGCAATCTTCGTAGAACTCCTGATCCCCCTGGCTGGCATCCAGCTCGACCCGGGTGTGGTGGCCGCAGTGGGGGCAGACGATACGCTTGCTGGTGTATTCGATCATGGTGACCTCCTCGGGCCCGTGGGCCGTCTCTGTGCTCCTGCTGATTCTAGTCGCCACAGGGCGGCGCAACCGCGAGCAAGCGCACGTTTATGAGCGGGATAAAGGGAGGCTGGAGGTCAGTCCGCCAGGGTGTTGCCTACTTGACCCAGCCGGCCAGCATCTCTGCGTTCAGCTCGGCAAGAGAGCGCAGCTCGTGGTTGGCGATGGCCAGACGGGGATCGCCGACCAGCGCCGGGTCCGGCACGATCAGCGCCGTCATGGAGGCTGCCTTGGCCGCCAGCAGGCCGGTGAAGCTGTCCTCAATGGCGAGACAGTGCACAGGCTCGACGCCGAGCTTCTCGGCGGCGTGGATATAGACATCCGGGTGGGGTTTGCCAAAGCGCTCCACCTCGGCGGAGTGGACCGCCATGAAACGGTCCTGGATGCCGAGTTTGCCGAGCACCGCCTCGACCATGGCAAACGGTGAGGAGGTGGCGAGCCCGATCTTGAGCCCTTGGGCCTCGATGAGGTCGAGGGCTTCCAGCACCCCGGCCTTGGGCTGTCCCTCTTGCAGGATGAGCGCGATCACCTGATCCAGGATGCGCTGTACTACCTTTTCCTGGCTGGGGCTGCTCCAGGGGCGGATCCGGTACCAGTGGGCCACCAGCTGATCGATGCGCACCCCTATGGTGGAGTTGCAGTCCTCCTCGGTGTGGAAGTGGCCCAGTTCGGCGAAGACGGCCATCTGTGCCCGTTGCCAGAAGGGTTCCGAGTCGATCAGAACACCATCCATATCGAAGATCACGGCAGTTAACATCTTGTACTCCTGACATAGGTGAAGGGGGGATTATAAGCCTGGTGCTTCAATGGGAAAGGGGCAGTCACCTGCCCCTTGCGCCGGATCACGCAGATAAACGTTTGTTTTTGCGTGGTAAAGCGGATTGCCTAGAACAGTACTTCTACCCGGGCTGCCACCGTCTTGGCCTGCTCCACGGCTTCCTGGCAATCCTGCCCACGGGCGAGCGCCACCCCGAGGCGACGACGACCGGCGATCTCCGGCTTGCCAAAGAGACGCAACTGGGCACCCGGCACCAGGGCCAGTGCCTCGCCAATCCCCTGATAGCGGATATCCTGGCTGTGGCCTTCCCGCAGCACCACGGCAGAGGCGCTCGGACCGTACTGGGTGATGGTGCCGACGGGCAGCCCCAGGATGGCGCGCACGTGCAGGGCGAACTCGGAGAGATCCTGGGAGATCAGGGTCACCATGCCGGTGTCGTGGGGGCGGGGGGAGACTTCGCTGAACCACACCTCGTCACCCCTGATGAAGAGCTCGACCCCGAACAGACCGTAGCCGCCAAGGGCTTCGACCACCTTGGCCGCCACCTCCTTGGAGCGGGCCAGGGCCAGCTCGCTCATGGCCTGGGGCTGCCAGGATTCGCGGTAGTCGCCATCCTCCTGACGATGGCCGATAGGCTCGCAGAAGTGGATGCCATCGACGGCGCGCACCGTGAGCAGGGTGATCTCGTACTCGAAAGGAACGAAGCCTTCGACAATCACCTTGCCACGACCGGCACGGCCCCCCTCCTGGGCATAGGTCCAGCTTTCATCCAGCCTGGCGAGGTCGCGCAGCAGGCTCTGCCCCTTGCCGGAGGAGCTCATCACCGGTTTTACCACGCAGGGCAAGCCGATGGCCTCGACGGCGGCCACAAACTCCTCCTTGCTCTGGGCAAAGCGGTAGGCAGAGGTGGGCAGTCCCAGGGTTTCGGCGGCGAGGCGACGGATCCCCTCCCGGTTCATGGTGAGCTGGGTGGCGCGGGCATTGGGCACCACCTTGACCCCTTCCTGCTCGAGGGCGGCCAGGGTGTCGGTGGCGATGGCTTCAATCTCGGGGATGATGAGGTCGGGCTTGACCTCGGCCACCAGGGCGCGCAGGGCGGCGCCATCCAGCATGTCCAGCACGCGGGCCTGGTGGGCCACCTGCATGGCGGGGGCGTTGGCATAGCGGTCGGCGGCGATCACCTCGATACCGAGCCGCTGCAGCTCGATGGCGACCTCCTTGCCGAGTTCGCCTGATCCCAGCAGCAGGGCGCGGGTCGCAGTGGGGCGGGTGGCGGTTCCAAACATCTGATCTCTCCTGAGGTCGGTGGTCAGCAGGGCTGATCCGGGTGAGCAAAAAAAGAGGTACGCATGGCGTACCTCAGGAAGTGGGTGGGTGGGCGCGCTGCTCCAGATGGGTGAGCAGGGTGATGGCGCCGATGATGATGGCCGCCCCCAGCCACAAGCGACCGGGGGGCGCCCAGCCAAATACCAGCCAGCCGGCCAGCACGTTCATGGGCAGCTTGGCAAAATCAAAAGGTTGCACGAAGGAGGCCTCCGCCACGCTGTAGGCGCGGGCGATGGACATCTGGGCCAGTGCCGACAGTACGCCAGAGGCGGCCACCAGCAGCCACTGGGTTTCGCTCGGCCACTGCCATTCAGGGATTGCCAGCATGGCGTTGAACGGGGTGCTGAAGACGAGCAGGTAGACGACGATGGTGTGGGACGACTCGCTGGCCGCCTGATAGCGCACCAGCAAGGAGTAGCCTGCCCAGAAGAGGGCGGCCGCCACCGGCAGCAGGGAGGCCAGGGTGAAGTCGTCGGTCCAGGGTGCCAGGATCAGCATGGCGCCCACAAACCCCGCCAGGGTCGCGAGAATGCGGGCCCGGCTCACTTGCTCTTTGAGAAAGAGGGCTGATCCCAGGGTGGCAAACAGGGGGGAGGTCATCAAGAGCGCGATCCCCTGCCAGATGGGGACGGGGACCGCCAGTGCCCAGAGCCAGAACTGGATGCCGGTCACCGCAAGGGCGACCCGCAGCAGGTGCAGGCGCAGCTGGTTCGTCATCAGGGACTGGCGCAGACCGTGGCGCACCAGCCAGGGCAGCAGGCAGACCAGGGCGATCAGATATTGGTGAAAGGCGACCTGGGTCGAGGGGAGGCCGAGCGTGAAGCTGACATACTGGCTCAGGCTGTTGACGGCGGCGAAGCAGAGGCCTGCCACCATCATCCAGACGGCGCCGGCAAAGGGGGAGTGCCTGCGGGAGGAGGTCATGAGATCCGGATCACGTACAAAAAGTGCGGCGGATCATAACGGCAATCGTTTGTCATGCCAAGGGTGCGGAGTTTGATGAGCCCCTCTCTGCCGAGGAAATGCACAGACATCAAATTTTTTGAATGACTTGAGCATCTATTTTCGCTATCAGGCTTTAATGCCAGTCTTTATAGTGACCTCCATCGACAGCCTGGCTGTTCAATTGACAATCAAATGGAGTTTCACCATGGCCAATATCCTCGTTCTGAAGTCCAGCATCCTGGGCCAGTATTCCCAATCCAACGCCCTGATCGACGGCTACCTGGCCGAGCGCCAGGGTGACACCATCCAGGTACGCGATCTGGCGACCCTGAACCTGCCGGTGCTGGACGGCGAGCTGGCCATGGGCCTGCGTGGTGGCGAGAACCTGAACGAGCGTCAGCAAGCGGTGCTGGCCCAGTCCGACGAGCTGGTCGCCGAGCTCAAGGCGAGCGATCTGGTGATCATCGCGGCCCCCATGTACAACTTCAACATCCCGACCCAGCTGAAAAACTGGATCGATCTGGTGGCCCGTGCCGGCGTGACCTTCCGTTACACCGAGACCGGTCCGGTCGGCCTGGTGGAGAACACCCGCGCCCTGGTGGTCAGCCCCCGTGGCGGCATGCACGTGGGCAATGCCACCGACCTGGTGACCCCCTACATGCGTACCGTGCTGGGCTTCATCGGCATCACCGAAGTGGACTTCATCTATGCCGAAGGCATGGGCATGGGTCCGGAGGCGCAAGCCAAGGGGATCGAGCAAGCCAAGGAGCAGCTGGAAACCCTGGCTTACTGATGCGACTCGGGGCCTTGGCCCCCAGTATCCTGAAACAACAACGCAGCCCTCGGGCTGCGTTGTTGTTTTTGGGCGGTCATCGCGCTCTGGCGTCGTTATTCGCGCAGGAAGTGGCGGCAGCCGCTGCCGACCATCAGAAAGACCGCCACCAGGGAGGCCAGCAGCAGGGTGGTGAGCCACTGCTCGGCGCTGTTGGGGACCTGGGGGAGGAAGAGGCTGATCACCAGCAATGTGCAGAGGGTGATCAGGCTGGTTGGTCGAATGAGGCGCATCATGGGTCATCCTTGGCTGCGGGTGGTGAACAAGAGGCTAACCGCGGTCTGTGACAACAAGATGTATCCATACCTCTTGCGAACATCAACGGACCGGGTAGCCACCACCTTAGCAGCTTTTGCCGACGGAGCCAGCGGCATGGGTCGGGTTGTGATCCGGATCCCTATCTGAACTGCTTCTGATCTTCCTGATAGTGGAAATCGCCGCTGGCCAGCCTGGCGACCAGGGCCTCCTTGTCGAGATCCTGCGCCCGGCAAAGATCATCGAGATCCTCGTAGTGATCACGTAGCTGCATGTTGACCAGGCTCAGCAGCATGTTGACATCCATGGTGGCAAAGTTGTTCAGCTTCATGAGGGTTGCTCGTTGTCCAGCAGGTGAAGTTGTTCGATGGCATCGCTGACGCTCTGCAGGTGCAGGCGAATGCTCTGGCGCGCCTCGGCCGGCAGATAGTCGGTGAGGGTGTGCTGCCAGCTTCCCGCCTCCGTCTTGAGCTGCTGGAACAGGGTGAGCCCCGCTGGGGTGAAGGAGACCAGGCTGATGCGCTTGTCCTGCACGCTGTTCTCGGTGAACAGGATGCCTTTCTCCACCAGACGATGGATCTCGCGGGAGATCCGTACCTTGTCCATGCCGCTCGCCTCCACCAGCTCCTTCTGGCTGATGGGGTAGTGGGGGCCGAGCACCATCATCAGGCGCCACTGGGGCACGGTGAGTTGGTACCGCTGCTGATAAAACTGTTCAAAGGTATCGCGCACCATCTCAGCGGCGTGAACCAGCTGATAAGGAGGGTAGTGCGCGAGCAGCTCAATGATCTTCGACATATGACATCCTGCTGTGGCGGCTGCATCGGGTGCAGTTTCTCTTGATACTTTGGCCTTGATGATACGTAACACAGGGGCATTTGTCTGACCAGTCACCAGAAAAATGTGCGTTTGCGCACGTGTTCTGTCATCGAATCGGCAATTGGGGTCTCAACTGGCCTGCTTGCCCGCACTCTTTCGCAGCCATATCAAGGCGTTGTGGGTCAGCCAGGCCTCGCGACTCTGCAAGGCGTAGAGCGCCGCCTCGTCACGGCTGCCTCCCTGCCAGCGGCGAGGCTCCTGCTTGGGCAAGCGGCGCTGGCCCAGCAAAGTGGCGGGCACATGGGGATTGACCTCCATTGCCGCCGCCAGATGAGGGCGCGCCGCCGCTTCCCCTTCGCAGACAAAGCTCATCAAGGCCTTGTTGTAGAGCAGCCAGCAGGAGGCTTCATCAAAGCGCACCAGCAGTTGTTGCAGGGCATCCCATTCCCCTTGCCAGGCATAGAGGGTGGAGAGGGGGTGGCGGCAAGCGGGCTCGTCGGCGCGGCAGAGGGCGAGCAGGGCCAGGTACTCATCCCGTGCCTGCCCAAGCTGCCCAAGTCGCAGCAGGCAATCGGCTCGACCGGCCCTGGCCGCGATCAGAGGGCGTGCCTCGGGGACCTGCCAGCCATGGCCCGCGTGGGCTTGCCAGAATGCCTCATCGAACAGGAGGTTGGCATCGGCAATGATGCGCTCGAACCAGCCAAGGCGAGGGAGGGGATCGCGGCTCTCTGCCGCCAGCTCGAACCACTGCTGCCACTGGCGAGTCTGCTCGTTGTCCAGGGACGGGCTCTCTTCAGGCTCGGCCTCGTAGTGATCCTGGCCGAGCAGGAGGTTGAGGGCCGTCTTCATCTGCTGGCGTTGACGCTTGCAAAAATCGAGGAAGGGGAGCTCGCTGGCCGCAGCCTGGTGCAGCATCATGGCCATGGGCTTGTCGCGAAACAGGCAGAGCTCGGCCACCAGGCTGAAGCGATGGCGGGTCGCCGGATCGTTCAGGTCGGTCGGCGCCGGCCAGCAGGCCACCCCCTGACTGAAGCCATAGCTCCATTGCCCCAGAGGATGGCGCTTGTCAAACACCTGCTCCGGGTTGTCGGTAGAGAGGCGACACTGGCTCGGCAGGGCCAGCTGCGCGTCGTCGGCCTGGGCTTCCAGCTCGGCGATCAGGTGATGCAGCGCCTCGGCACTCTTCCCGTCCAGCGCTGCATCATGAGGCAGCAGGCCGGCCAGCGGATCTTGCCAGTCGGGGGCAACGGGCCCCGTCAGACGGGCGCACAGGAAGCCGTGCAGGGCGGGGTAACTCATCTCCTGCTGGCTGTGGGTCTGGATCCATCTTAAATGCGAAAGGGGACTCCCTCCGACGTAGGTGGGAGGGGAATTTCGCCGGGGCGTCAGCCCCGCTGGTTTTGAATGTATTGCTTGA
>NZ_JBFODJ010000005.1:0-41696 GCF_040908265.1 Aeromonas sp. R5-1 | reverse complement strand
AACCGAATGCGGAGCGGTAGTTCAGTCGGTTAGAATACCGGCCTGTCACGCCGGGGGTCGCGGGTTCGAGTCCCGTCCGCTCCGCCACTACTTAAAAAGCCCAGTCTAACGACTGGGCTTTTTTTCGTTCCCGAGACAGCACCCATTTCCCCTCACATCAACACCGCCATCATCCGATCATCGCCCCTGAGAGAGGTTGCCGCTATAATGGCCGCCCTCAAGCAAGGTGGTGGTATGAAAGCAGAGTATCTACAGCGATTCGGGGGCATAGCCCGTCTTTATGGTCAGAGTGCGCTGCGCTCCTTCAGCCAGGCGAAAGTCTGCGTGGTCGGGATCGGTGGCGTCGGCTCCTGGGCGGCCGAGGCGCTGGCTCGGGCCGGCATCAACCAGATCACTCTGATCGACATGGATGATATCTGCATCACCAACACCAATCGCCAGATCCATGCCATGCAGGGCACGGTCGGCCGTCTCAAGACGGAGGTGATGGCCGAGCGCATCCGTGCCATCAACCCGGATTGCGGGGTGATCGAGGTGGATGACTTCGTCACCGCCGACAACCTGGGCGAGCATATCAAGCGGGAGTTTGACTATGTGGTGGATGCCATCGACTCGGTCAAGGCCAAGGTGGCGCTGATTGCCTTCTGCAAGCGCAACAAGATCCCGGTGATCGTGGCGGGCGGTGCCGGCGGGCAGATGGACCCGACCCAGATCACCGTGGCCGACCTGGCCAAGACCATTCAGGATCCGCTGGCCGCCAAGGTGCGCTCCGACCTGCGCCGACTGCACAACTTCAGCAAGAATCCGGCGCGCAAATTCGGGGTGGAGTGTGTCTTCTCAACCGAGCAACTGAGTTATCCGGATGGTAATGGCGGCACCTGCCAGGCCAAGGGGGCCAGCGACGGCAATATGAAGATGGATTGCGCCTCCGGCTTCGGTGCCGTGACGCCGGTGACGGCCACCTTTGGCTTGGTTGCCGCGTCCCGGGTATTGAAGAAGATTGCCGAGCGCGGGGCCCGCGCCGAGAAAGAGGCCGGAGATGAAGGCACAGGGTCGATTGGCGAAGCCTAATCGACCACTGGACAAGGCGGATTAGACGGCCAGCCCCCGGATTGCCAACACGATAGCTCTGAGCCCGTTGCCCCGCGACGGGCTCAGGTGTTTCTCAAGCCCCAATTCGCTGAAATAGGTATCCATATCAAAAGCCTGGATAGTGTCGGCAGTCTGATGATTGAGTGCCGCCAGCACGATGACGATAAGACCGCGCACGATGCGGGCGTCGGAGTCGCAGGCAAAATGCCAGTTGCCGTCCTCACCCATCTCTCCCTTGAGCCAGGCCTGGCTCTCGCACCCTTTCAGGCGGTTCTCTTCCTGCTGCCACTCTGCTGGCAAGGTGGGTAGCAGTCTGCCGAGCTGGATGATAAGGCGGTACTGGTTCTCCCAGCCGTTCGCCGCCGCAAACTGCTGGCGGATGGTATCGGCATCGGGCTCAAGGCCGATCCGGGTATAGGTTGCGAGGCTGTTCATTGGATTGTCTGCCTTAGAAGAAGTCACTGAGTTTGTGCAGGGCGGCCAGCAGGGCGTCGACATCGTCCCGATTGTTATAGCAGGCCAGCGAGGCGCGCATCGTGCCGCCGATACCGAGCGATTCCATCAGCGGCATGGCGCAGTGATGGCCGACCCGCAGGGCTATGCCCTGCATGTCGAGCAGGGTGGCGGCGTCCTGCGGGTGGATACCCTCCAGCAGGAAGGAGACGGCGCCGGCGCGCTGACCGGGTTCGCCGACCAGACGCAGCCCTGGCACCTGTTGCAGTCCGGCAACCAGATAGTCGGTCAGCGCTGCTTCATGGCTGGCCAGTGAGTCCCTGTCCTGCTCCATCACAAAGTCGATGGCTGCTGCGAGGCCGATGGTGCCGGCAATATGAGGAGTACCAGCTTCAAACTTGAAGGGCAGAGTGTTGAAGGTGGTGCCGCTGAAGCTGACTCTGTCGATCATCTCGCCGCCGGCCTGCCAGGGGGGCATCCGCTCCAGAAGTGCAGTGTGACCCCACAGCACGCCGATGCCGGTCGGGCCATAGAGCTTGTGGCCGGAGAAGGCGTAGAAGTCGCAGCCGATAGCCTGCACATCCACCTCGAGATGGGCCACCGCCTGGGCGCCGTCGATCAGGGTCAAGGCCCCGACCGCCTTGGCCGCAGCCACCATCTCTTTGACTGGATTGACGGTGCCGAGGGCATTGGAGACGTGGGCGACGCTCACCAGTCGGGTACGTGGTCCCAGCAGGGCCAGATAGGCAGCGATGTCGAGATCGCCCCGCTCATCGAGGGGGATGACCCGGATGACGGCACCGGTACGCTGGGCGACCAGCTGCCAGGGGACGATATTGGCGTGATGCTCCAGGGTGCTGAGCACGATTTCATCCCCCGCCCTCAGCTCGCTCATCCCCCAGCTCTGGGCCACCAGATTGATCGCCTCCGTGGTGCCACGGGTCCATATCACTTCGTGGCTGCGAGGGGCATTGATAAAGCGGGCAACCGTCTCGCGGGCATCTTCGAAGGCGCGTGTGGCCCGGCCGCTCAGGGCATGGGCGGCGCGGTGCACGTTGGCATTGTCGGCCCGATAGTAGTGATTGATCGCATCCAGCACGGCTTGCGGTTTCTGGGTGGTGGCGGCGTTGTCCAGATAGACCAGAGGGTGGCCGTTCACCTCCTGCGCCAAGGCTGGAAACTGGCCGCGCAGCCGGGCGTGCTGTTGCTGATTCATGCTCCCCTCATCTCGTCTGGAAAAGTCGGTCATGATCCGGAAAATGGCGGGCAAACACAAGATGAAGTGGCGGGATCCCGTGCCCGGTTTCGGCTGCTTGCGGGATCTCTGCTACAATGCCGCCCCTCATCATAAGCCAAGAGATCCGGCCCATGAAGCTCAACCCCAATCAGAACGAAGCGGTCAAGTATGTCTCCGGCCCTTGCCTGGTGCTGGCGGGTGCCGGATCGGGCAAGACCCGCGTCATCACCAACAAGATTGCCTATCTGGTACAGCAGTGCGGCTACAACGCACGCAACATAGCGGCGGTCACCTTTACCAACAAGGCGGCGCGGGAGATGAAGGAGCGGGTCGGTCAGACCCTGGGTCGCAAGGAGGCGCGGGGGCTGATGGTCTCCACCTTCCATACCCTGGGACTCGAAATTATTCGTCGCGAGCACAAGAGCCTGAACCTCAAGGCCAACTTCTCCCTGTTCGATGACACCGATCAGCTGGCGCTGCTCAAGGAGCTGACCGAGGCGGAGCTCGACAACGACAAGGACAAGCTCTCGGCCCTCATCAGCCAGATCTCCAACTGGAAGAACGACCTCATCCTGCCTGCCCGGGCCATGCGCATCGCCCGCGGGCCGGAAGAGGTGTTGCTGGCCCAGCTCTACGAGCGCTACCACCGCCAGATGGTGGCCTACAACGCGCTGGATTTTGACGACCTCATCGTAATGCCGACCCTGTTGCTCAAGAGCAATCAGGAGGTGCGCGAGCGCTGGCAGAACAAGATCCGCTACCTGCTGGTCGATGAATACCAGGACACCAACACCAGCCAGTACGAGCTGGTGAAGCAGATCGTCGGTGAGCGGGCCCGTTTTACCGTGGTGGGGGACGACGACCAGTCCATCTACTCCTGGCGCGGTGCCAAGCCGCAGAACCTGGTGCTGCTGAACGAAGATTTCCCCAATCTGCGGCTCATCAAGCTGGAGCAAAACTACCGCTCCAAGCGGCGCATCCTCAAGTGCGCCAACATCCTGATCGCCAACAACCCCCATGTCTACGACAAGGCGCTCTTCTCCGAGCTGGACGAGGGGGTGAAGCTCAAGGTGCTGTTTGCCAAGAACGAGGAGCACGAGGCGGAGCGCATCGCCGCCGAGCTGATGGGCCACAAGTTCATGAATCGCACCCGGTTCAAAGACTATGCCATCCTCT
This sequence comes from Aeromonas sp. R5-1, assembly GCF_040908265.1. NCBI lineage: Bacteria > Pseudomonadati > Pseudomonadota > Gammaproteobacteria > Aeromonadales > Aeromonadaceae > Aeromonas > Aeromonas sp. R5-1. The sequence goes on along the minus strand of NZ_JBFODJ010000005.1, from coordinate 37,738 downwards.
ATCGGGGCAACCATCAGTCGCGCATCTTCGAGAAGGCGCTGATGACCAACCGCATTCCCTACCGTATCTCGGGCGGTACCTCGTTTTTCTCCCGCACCGAGATCAAGGACATCATGGCCTACCTCAAGTTGCTGGTGAACCCGGACGAGGACACTGCCTTCCTGCGGGTGGTCAACCTGCCGCGCCGGGAAATCGGCCCCACCACCCTCGAGAAACTGGGCCAGTACGCCAATCAGCGCGGCAAGAGCCTGTTTGCAGCCAGCTTCGAGCTGGGGCTGGAGCAACACCTCTCCGGTCGTGGCCTCACCGCGCTGCAGGCTTTCACCAACTGGCTGGTACGGCTCGGTGATCAGGCCCTGCGCGGCAACCCGGTGGAGGCGGTGCGGGACATGATCAAGGAGATCCACTACGAGGAGTGGCTCTACGAGACCTCCCCCAGCCCGAAGGCGGCGGAGATGCGGATGCAAAACGTCTCCACCCTTTATCGCTGGATCAGCGAGATGCTGGAAGGGGATGAGCTGGAGGAATCGATGACGCTGGCTCAGGTGGTTACCCGGCTCACCCTGCGGGACATGATGGAACGCAACGAAGGGGAGGATGAGGCGGATCAGGTGCAGCTGATGACATTGCACGCCTCCAAGGGGCTGGAGTTTCCCTATGTCTACATGGTGGGCATGGAGGAGGGGCTGCTGCCGCACCAGACCAGCATCGACGAGGACAACGTGGAGGAGGAGCGGCGCCTCGCCTACGTGGGGATTACCCGGGCCCAGACCGAGCTGACCTTTACCCTCTGCAAGGAGCGTCGCCAGTTTGGCGAGTCGGTGCGGCCGGAGCCGAGCCGCTTCCTGCTGGAGCTGCCCCAGGATGACCTGGAGTGGGAAAACCAGAAGAAGGTGACGGCAGAGGAACGCCAGCAGAAGGGGCAGGTTGGTGTCGCCAACCTGCGGGCCCTGTTCAAGAAGGATTGAGGCCGGAAGGCTTGGCCTCTCGGGCGGCCTGACCCAGCAGAGGGGGAATATCGGCTCCCGGCAGCGGGGGGGAGATGTGGCGCCCCTGCCCGAGGGCGCAGCCAAGCTCGATGAGCTTTTGCAACTGTTGCTGATTTTCGATCCCCTCGACCACCAGGGTGAAGTCGAGGTCCTGGCAGATGTCCCGCATGGCGCGGATCAGCGCCAGATCCTTGGGTGAGTTCAACATGCGATGGGTGAAGCTGTCGTCCACCTTGATGTAATCCACCGGGAAGTGAAACAGGGCGTTGAGAGAAGAGAAGCCGGTGCCGAAGTCATCCAGGCTGACCTGGATCCCTTTCGCCCTGAGTTCATGCAAGGCTGTGAGGGAGTCGGCACTCTGCCGGGAGAGCTCGCGTTCGTTGAACTCAAAGATGAAACATGCGGGGATGACACCCTCCTCCTCCATGATGGTGAGCAGTTGCATGATCTGCTCGTGGCTGGCCAGGTGCTTGCCGGAGAGGTTGATGGCTATCCTGAAACGACCGACCCCGGAGGCGGGTTGCCAAAGCTTCAGTTGCTGGCAGGTGCGCTTGAGGATCTGGCGGTCCAGATCCTGAATGAGGCCGCACTGTTCCGCCAGAGGAATGAAGTCGAATGCATCCTTGAGCTCCCCTTCCTCCGTTATCCAGCGCGCCATCACCTCCAGTCCGACCAGGCGGCTGTCACACAGCCTGATCACCGGCTGGAAGTAGGGCACAATCCGCCCTTCCCGCAAGGCTCTGAAGAGCCGCTCTTCCGGTGACCCCGCCTGTTCGGTACAGGCCTCCGAATACATGACGATGCGGCTGCGGCCGTTGCGCTTGGCCTGGTACATGGCGAGGTCTGCCTGGTGCAGCAGTTCACTGACATCGGCCGTCTGCTCCGTCACGCTGGCGACCCCCAGACTGACAGTGATGGTCAGCTCGTTGCCCTGGAGCCTGAACGGATGGCCGATGCGGCCAATCAGGCGATTGAGCACGGGGCTGATGTCCTCTTCCCGCTGGCTGTTGTCCAGATAGATGACGAATTCGTCCCCTCCGAGCCTCGCCACCATGTCATTTTGCCGGATGCAGCCTTGCAGCCTGCTGCCCAGCTCCTGCAGCAACTGATCGCCAGCACTGTGGCCCAAGGCGTCATTGATCTGCTTGAAGTGATCCACATCGACGAAAATCAGGGTGAAGCCGGCTGTCTGGTAACGGCGGTAGCGGGTCATGGCATGATGCAGGTGATTCATCAGCAGCGCCCGGTTTGGCAACTGGGTCAGCGGGTCGTGCAGGGCATTGAACTGGAGCCGCCGCTCCAGCTCCTGATGATGCTTGAGCCGTTTCTGCAACCTCAAGTTGGTTTGGCGCAGCTGTTGGAGGCGCTGGTTGATGGACTCCTCCGAGTTGAGCTCATCGAGTTGCTGTCGCACCCTTTTGAGCTCCAGCAACAGGGTCAGCTGATGGCGCAGGAAATCGAGGAACAGCCTGTCATCGGTTTCCAGAGGCCGGGTCATGTTGAGGATGAGGTGGGCAAAGTATTGCTGCTGCTGGCGCAGGGGCAGGCTGTACCAGTAAAGCCTCTCTTCATGGCGCTCTACGCTGTTGGTGCTGTGGCACATAGCCCGAATGATGTCATCGTCGTATGTCAGGTGTGGTGGATAGAGTCGCTCCAGTCGCTGGTTTTCCAGCCGGATCAGCAACATGTCGCTGACCGAGAGCATCTGGCGCAACACCGCTTCCAACTGGGCAAACAGGGCATGCTGAGGCAGGTTGTGAGCCAGGCGCATGACTCGGCCGATCTTCTCGATTTTCTCCTGCCACTGGGGATCTCGCTGCATGAGAGGGGAAGCCTGCCCCGCCAGCTGGGTACCGGTCTGGGTTTCGTGCAGGCGTTTGGCCAGGCACTCCAGCAGCAACCTCAGGGTGGGTGCCTGATCCGGGGTGCTGCGTGCCAGCAACCACTGCACGTCGATATGCTCCACAGGCTGCACGCACCAGCCCTGACCTTCATCGAGCCGGGTGAGCTGTTCGGTGAGGCGAGGTTCTTCCCGTCCCAATTGTTGCTTGAACACGTCGGGAAGCTGATAGGTGTAACGCCAGTTCAGCCCCCCGTCGGCCAGCCCCAGCATGGCGAAATGTTGCAGAGGGCAGAGTTTGTCCAGCAGACCGACCAGTCGGGCGTAATCCTCGGGGGAGGCAATGCCGGGGGCGGGAAAATCCATGATGGAGGAGACGACCGCCAGCAAGGAGTGCGAGTCTGGCGGTGTGGTGGGCTGAACTGACATGCAACACTCCCGAAAAAACTTACCTTCAAGCGTAGTCGGAAGTGATGGGATTGAAAGGGCTGCAAGAGGAGCCCTTTCAATTACTTAGAGCTTGTCGATCATGTAGTGAATGGCGTTCTCGATCTCTTCGTCACTGCAGGTGGCGCAGGTCCCCCGCGGTGGCATCATGCCAGCCTTGCCGGTGAAGCCTTCGATGGCGTGTTTGCGCAAGGTGTCGAATCCCTGGGCGATGCGTGGCTCCCAGGCGGCCTTGTCACCTCGCTTGGGGGCGCCAGCGGCACCGGTATCGTGGCAGGCGAAGCAGGCACCCTTGAACACGGTCTCGCCGTCACGTGGGCCAGAGGAGGCTGCCGCAGGCGCGGCCGCGGCGGTCGCAATGCCTTCCAGATCCTTGGCGGTATAAACCTGGCCAACCGGGGCAATACGCTCGGCGATGGCCTCTGTCGACATGTCATCGGCGGCAAGGACGGCGCCGGACAGAGTGGCAGCCGCCATCCCGGCAGCCAGCAAATAGCTCAGTTTTTTCAACACGCTCATGTACTCCCAGCAGGCTCTTATTATCCCCAGAAAACGACGGGATTATAACCGAATAGTTACAGCCATTTAAACGCTTGTGTGTGAAGTGTTAAGCAATCTGCAAACAAAGTGGTAGAGCGGGAAGGGGTGATCCCACATCAAAAAACCCGGCATGCGCCGGGTTTCGTGAGGCTGAACAAGAGCAGGACACGCTGATTGCCCAGGCGCCCCTCGCGCGTCGTCAATCCCAGTTCAGGATCACCTTGCCGGACTTGCCCGAGCCCATGGCTTCGAAGCCCTGCTGGAAGTCATCGATATGGAAATGGTGGGTGATGATGGGGCTGAGATCCAGGCCAGACTGGATGAGGCTTGCCATCTTGTACCAGGTTTCGAACATTTCGCGACCGTAGATCCCCTTGATGAAGAGTCCCTTGAAGATCACCTTGCCCCAGTCGATGGCCATGGTGGAGGGAGGAATGCCGAGCATGGCGATTTTGCCGCCGTGGTTCATCTTGTCGATCATGTCCTGGAAGGCGCTGGGCACCCCGGACATCTCCAGCCCCACATCGAACCCTTCGGTCATGCCGAGATCTTCCATGACATCGGAGAGCTTCTCCTTGGCCACGTTGACGGCACGGGTGGCGCCCATCTTGCGGGCCAGTTCCAGCCGGTATTCGTTGACGTCGGTGATCACCACGTGACGGGCGCCAACGTGACGGCAGACGGCAGCAGCCATGATGCCGATGGGGCCTGCGCCGGTGATGAGCACGTCTTCACCCACCAGGTCGAAGGAGAGGGCGGTGTGCACGGCGTTGCCGAACGGATCGAAGATGGCGGCCAGCTCATCGGGGATGTTGTCCGGCAGCTTGAAGGCGTTGAAGGCCGGGATCACCAGGTATTCGGCGAAGGATCCCGGGCGGTTCACACCCACACCAATGGTGTTGCGGCACAGGTGGGTGCGACCGGCACGGCAGTTGCGGCAGTGGCCGCAGGTGATGTGGCCTTCGCCGGAGACGCGATCGCCGATGGCGAAGCCGCGCACTTCCTGGCCGACGGCGACCACCTCTCCCACATACTCGTGCCCCACCACCATGGGGACGGGAATGGTCTTCTGGGCCCACTCGTCCCAGTTGTAGATGTGCATGTCGGTGCCGCAGATGGCGGTCTTGCGGATCTTGATGAGCAGATCGTTGTGGCCGAGCTCGGGAGCCGGGACATCGGTCATCCAGATGCCGACTTCGGATTTGAGTTTGGAGAGTGCTTTCATGACAGATTCCTCACGGCGCCATGCCGGGTACAGAGGGTAATAAAATGGGGCCCAACCTTGGCCCCCGTTTTAATCAGCCAGCCATGTGATCAAATCACACCGAGCTCGCGACCGATGCGAATGAAGGCATCGATCGCCTTGTCCAGTTGCTCCCGGGTATGGGCGGCGGACATCTGGGTCCGGATGCGCGCCTGACCCTTGGGTACCACGGGGAAGGAGAAGCCCACCACGTAGATACCGGCGGCCAGCATGCGGCTCGCCATCTCGGCGGCCAGTTTGGCATCCCCCAGCATGACCGGAATGATGGCGTGATCGGCGCCGGCCAGGGTAAAGCCGGCGGCGCTCATGCGCTCGCGGAAGTAGGCACTGTTCTCCTTGAGGCGGGCACGCAGGTCGTGACCCTCGGCCAGCATGTCGATCACCTTGATGGTGGCCGAGACGATGGAGGGTGCCAGGGAGTTGGAGAAGAGGTAGGGACGGGAGCGCTGACGCAACCAGTCGATCACCTCTTTCTTGCCGGATGTGTAGCCACCGGACGCGCCACCCAGCGCCTTGCCCAGGGTGCCGGTGATGATGTCGACCCGTTCCATCACCTCGCAGTATTCGTGGGTGCCGCGGCCGTTCTCGCCGATGAAGCCGACGGCGTGGGAGTCATCCACCATCACCAGCGCGTCGTACTTGTCGGCCAGATCGCAGATGGATTTGAGGTCGGCGATGACGCCATCCATGGAGAAGACGCCGTCGGTGGCGATCAGCTTGAAGCGGGCGCCGTCGGCATCGGCCTGCTTGAGCTGGGCTTCCAGTTCGGCCATGTCGTTGTTGGCGTAGCGATAGCGCCTGGCCTTGCACAACCGCACCCCATCGATGATGGAGGCATGGTTGAGGGCGTCGGAGATGATGGCGTCTTCGGCACCGAACAGAGTCTCGAACAGACCGCCGTTGGCGTCGAAGCAGGAGGAGTAGAGGATGCTGTCTTCGGTGCCGAGGAAGGCGGACAGCTTCTGCTCCAGTTCCTTGTGCTGGTCCTGGGTACCACAGATGAAGCGCACCGAGGCCATGCCGAAACCGTGGCTGTCGAGCCCCTGATGGGCGGCGGCAATCAGGTCGGGATGGTTGGCCAGCCCCAAGTAGTTGTTGGCACAGAAGTTCAGTACCTGCTCGCCGCCCACCGCAATCTGGGCCTGCTGGGCCGAGGTGATGATGCGCTCCTGCTTGTATAGCCCTTCCGCCTTGACCTGTTCGAGCTGTTCGGTCAGGTGACGATAGAATCCGTTAGACATCCTCGGTCCTCATTGCTGTATCGACTGTGTTATCAGGATCCCGGGCCGTGCAACCCGCACGGTTCGGCGTCGTCACGGTCGCGACGAAACGCCGACAGACCCTAGAATGGGCGACATTTTACTGTAATCCCTGCGTATAAATTCAAATTTTTATGCTGATAATCAACAATTGTGAAACAGATCTCACCCGGCTGGTTGGGCCAGTTGGTGATAATGTTGCTCCAGTTGATGTATCTGGGGGGCCACCTGTGGCTGCACGTAGGGGCGCAGCAAAAACAGCACCCGCAAGACCCCCTGGTAGAGCAGGGGTTTGGTGATGCGGGTGGCCGGGGCCTGGGCGATCTGGAACGGGATCCAGCAGGTGACGACCATCTTGATGGTCTGGCCGAGATCCGGCAGGTCTTCATCGCTGACGGCGATGATACCGCCTTCGCGCAGGCTTCTGAGCAGCGTCTCCACGGTGGCACGGAGCTGCTCCTGTGCCTTGAGGTATTTCTGCTGCAGCAGCTCGTCGCGACTCAGGATGTCCGGCAGGTTCGCGTAGAAGAAGCGGAACTGCCACATCAAATAGAAGATGGCATCCAGGTAGCCCATCAGATCCTCCAGCCGGATCTCGCTGCTGCGGATCGGAGTGAAGCTGTCGCTCAGGTGGCGGGCGTACTGATCGAAGATGGAGTGGATGATGTCTTCTTTGTTTCTGAAGTGGTAGTAAAGGTTGCCCGGGCTGATGCCAAGGTGTGCGGCAATGTGGTTGGTGGTGATGTTGCGCTCGCCCTGATCGTTGAACAGCTCGGTGGCGCTGTGGATGATCCTGTCTCTGGTCTTCATCGCTGGTCCCTCTGCCGGGCCCTAAGGGGAAAAGTCATCGAGGTCGAATCCCCTTGCGGCCCGTGATAAACTTTTCGGCAATTTCAAATTGGCCCACTATACACAGCTTTAACAGGCAGTCACACGGGGCCACAACGTACGCGAGGCAAACTCCATGATCGTAGTAACTGGCGGTGCTGGCTTTATCGGCAGCAATCTGGTCAAGCAGCTGAACGCTCAAGGACGGACCGATATCGTGGTCATCGATGACCTGACCGACGGCACCAAGTTCGTCAACCTGGTCGACCTCACCATCGCCGACTACATGGACAAGGACGAGTTCCAGGCGCGGATCGTCTCCGGTGACGAATTCGAGGAGTGGGATGACGGCATCGAGGTGATCTTCCACGAAGGCGCCTGCTCCGCGACCACCGAGTGGAACGGCAAGTTCATCATGGAGGTCAACTACGAGTACTCCAAGGATCTGTTCCACTACTGCATCGAGCGGGAAATCCCCTTCATCTACGCCTCTTCCGCCGCGACCTATGGCGGGCGCAACGACAACTTCATCGAAGACCCGAGGTTCGAACAGCCCCTCAACGTCTACGGCTACTCCAAGCAGCTGTTCGATCAGTACGTGCGTCGCTGGATGCCGGAGATCAACTCCCAGGTGGTGGGTCTCAAGTACTTCAACGTCTATGGTCCCCGCGAGCAGCACAAGGGATCCATGGCGTCCGTGGCCTTCCACCTCAATACCCAGGTGAAGCAGGGTGACAATCCCAAGCTGTTCGAGGGCTGTGACGGCTTTCCGGATGGCGGCCAGATGCGCGACTTCATCTACGTGGACGACGTCTGCAAGGTGAACCTCTGGTTCTGGCAGAATCCGCAGCACTCCGGCATCTTCAACTGCGGCACCGGCCGTGCCGAGCCGTTCCAGAACGTGGCGGAAGCCGTGATCAGGCATCACCAGAAAGGCGCCATCGAATACATTCCCTTCCCGGATCACCTCAAGGGTCGCTACCAGAGCTTCACCCAGGCGGATCTCACCAAGTTGCGCGGCGTCGGCTATGACGGCGAGTTCAAGACTGTGGCCGAAGGCGTGGCCGATTACATGGCCTGGTTGAACCGGGCTTGATCCCCCTCTGGCGGGTGGCTCTGGCCACCCGTCGATCGGATGCGCTTGCATGAACATATTGATGGCTCTCTCCCAGCTCGAAGTGACGGGCGCGGAGGTCTATGCCACCACGGTCGGCAACGAGCTGACCCGCCGTGGTCACCAGGTTTTCTACGTCTCTGACACCCTGACCAAACCGACTCTGGGGCCGGTCTTTCGGTTGCGCTTCAACAAGCGCAGCATCCTGCGCCGCTTCTGGCACGTCTTCTATCTCATCTATCTGATCCGCAAGCACAGGATCCAGCTTGTGCACGCCCATTCGCGCGCCTCGGGCTGGAGCAGCTACGTCGCCTGCAAGCTGACCGGCACCCCCATGATCACCACGGTGCACGGGCGCCAGCCGGTACACGCCTCTCGCAAGGCATTCCATGCGCTGGGTTATCGGGCGGTGGCGGTGTGCGAGGATATCGCCAGCCAGATCATCGACAACCTGGGGGTGGACCCGGCCATGGTGCAGGTGCTGCGCAACGGCATCGAGACCGACAAGTTCCAGCCCGTGCCGATACCGGACAACGACAAACCGGTGATCGCCATCATTGGTCGGCTGAGCGGTCCCAAGGGGGAGCTCTGCTACCGGTTGCTGGACGAGGTACTGGATCTGGAAGCCTGCCGGGTGCGCGTCGTCAGCGGCACCCAGGTGCCGGCGCGTTTTGCCCGTTTTCAGGACAAGGTCGACTTCGTCGGCTATGTGGACGATGTGCCCGCCCTGATGGCGGGCTGCGATCTGGTGATCGGTGCCGGTCGGGTGGCGATGGAGGCGCTGCTGTGCGGTCGTCCGGCGTTTGCCATCGGCGAAGCCAGGGCCATCGGTCTGGTGACGGAGCAGAATCTGGACGAGGCCCTCGCCAGCAACTTCGGCGACATCGGCCCCAGGGATCTGGCCATCGACTTTGCCGGGCTGAAGGTGCAGATCCCTTCGGCGCTGGCCTCCAAGGTGGTGCCAGACCCAGTGCGTCAACGGATCCTGCAAGAGTATGATTTGCAAGGCGTCGTGACCGGGCTGGAATCCGTCTATCAGGATGCCGTGGTCGAGACCCTGCGCCGGGAGATGCCGGTCATCATGTATCACCGCTTCATCGAGCACGAGAGCGAAAAGGGAGTGCATGGCACCTGGCTCCCGGTCGCCATGTTCGAGAAGCACCTCAAGCTGATGAAGTGGCTGGGCTACGAGACGCTGACATTTGCCGACCTGGCGGAGAACGGGTTCATCCACCGGCTGCAATACGGCAAGAAGTACCTGATGATCACCGTGGACGACGGCTATCGGGACAACCTCACCCGCATGCTGCCGCTGCTGGAAAAGTATGGCTACAAGGCGGTGGTCTATGTGGTGACCGGTGAGGATCACAATCGCTGGGATGTGGAGCACCCGACCCACCCCGATACCCCGGTGACCCTGATGACCCCGGAGGAGATCAAGGCGCTGGTGGCCTCCGGTCATGTGGAGATCGGGGGCCATACCCTGACTCACCCCCGCCTGAGTACGCTCCCCCCAGAGGAGCAGGCCCACCAGATCCAGGCCAACAAGGCCTGGCTGGAGCAGTTGCTCGGCCATCCCCTGATCTCGTTTGCCTATCCTTACGGGGATCTGAACGACAGTGCAAAATCCCAGGCCGTTGCCGCCGGTTATCGCTATGCTGTGGCCACCAACAGCGGCCCCAGAGCCATGCACCGGGATCCGTTCCAGATCCGCCGGATCGCCATCTTCCCCCGCACCGACATGTTCGGCCTGTGGCGCAAGATCCGTGGCAACTATGTCTTCCGAAAAACCTGACAGGGAATACACCTTGCTCCGTATGACAGATCATGACTCATCGACGAGTGACTATTTTCTCCGCATCTTTCACGGCCAGGCGTTCGGCAACTTCATCTTCCTGAATATTCTGGGTTACACCCTGTTCAAGGATTCGATTCAGCTGATCGCCGACGTCTGCCAGACCATCATAGTGTTGGCCACCCTGATGGCCTTCTATGTGGAGAGGGCCTTCTTTACAAGGAACAGGATCTTTCAACTGCTCTGTCTGGCCGTGGTGGTACAGTGCCTGAGCTGGGTCGCATCCAGACAGTTCGTGCCCGAGTATGCCCTCAAGTACCCTTCTGTAAAGTCGATGGCATACCTCTTCTTCTTCCTTGGTCTCGCCTACTGGCTGAAGGGGGACCCTCGCCGCATCGTCATCACCCTGCTGACCTTCTGCCTCGGTGTCATTTTCACCTTTGCCTATCACTCATCCTTCTTCTCCATCGTCGAGACAGGTCTTGATGGGGCCAGGGTAGATTTCAATTACCGCAATGCCCAGCACGGCTCCCTGATCGCGGGGGCCTGCTTCCTGTTTTTTGTGCTCTTGTTGCTTACATCGAAATTCAGGAAGCTGTCGCTGGGCAATGCCGGGATCCTGCTCGGCATCCTGTTGTTCGGGGTCTTCTCCGTCATTCTGCAGTCCCGTCAGTCCTGGCTGGCGATCTCGGCTTCGCTGGCCATCCTCCCCTTGCTTGGGGGAGGAGAGCACTGGCCAAGGCGCAAGGTGGTGTTGACCTACGCCATCTTGCTGATGACCATGCTGGCGCTTTATCAGGTTTCGTTCATCCGGGAGCGGCTGCTGGCCGGCTTCGTGCATCAGGGGGATGTGCATGCCATCCTGACGGGTAACTGGAACGAGGTACGGGACTTCAGCATCGGGGTGAGATTGAAGACCTGGCTGGAGGCCATCCAGTGGTTCCTCGCTCACCCCTTCTTCGGGACAGGCTATGGCAGCCAGTCGTTGGTGATCACCCTCTCCAAGACGCTGCCTGACTACATTACCCGGGAGTTTCGTCACCTGCACAACTCCAACATGGAAACACTGGTGTGCTGGGGAGTAGCCGGTTTCCTGGTGTTGTATGGCACGCTCTTCTCGGTGCTCCGCCAGGTGCTGTGCTGTCCGGTTTCGTCCCGTTTCATCAAGATGCTGGCCATCTCCTTCATCCTCTATTGGCTCATCATCAACAACTTCGAATCATTCTTCTACATGCGTTCCGGGCAGTGGGTATTCAGCGTCTTCATGGGCGCCATCTACTCGACCGCATTGCATTGGGAACTGAACAGGCTTGGAAAGGAAGGTCATGAAAATTTACGTCATTAGTCTGGACAGGGCCGTCGAGCGGCGCAGTCGTGTCGAGTCTGTGCTCTCTGCCAGAGGCATCCCCTTCGAATTTTTCAGCGCAGTGAACGGCTTTGAGGGGCTGCCCGAGCGGCTGCAAGCCCTGCCGGATGATCAGCACAGGATCCGGTTTCGCAGCAGACCGCTGACACCCGGGGAAAAGGGGTGTTATGCCAGCCACTACCTGCTCTGGGAAAAGTGTGTCGAGCTCAACGAGCCCATCCTCATCTTGGAAGACGATTTCCTGCCCACCCAGTATTTTGAAGAGGTGGTGGGTACCCTGCCGAAGATCCACGAACAGTACGAGTATGTGAAAGTGGAACCCCAGATCGGCACCGCCACGGCCCTGACTACAGTGGACAACATGCAGCTCATGTTCTGGCACAACAACTCGTGCTGGACCACGGGGTACAGCATCTCTCCCCAGGGGGCCCGCCGGTTGCTGGCCCACAGCCAGCGGTGGCTCTGTTCGGTCGACAACTTCATCGGTGAGTCCTATCGCACCGGGCTCATCTGTACCGGCCTGATTCCCTATGCCATCTACAGTCCGCGGGACATGGGCAGCGACATCCAGAATCAGGTCGTGCTGAAGAAAGTTCCGCTGGGATTCAAGTTGACCCGTGAACTCTATCGCTTCTACCGCTTCGTCAGGATGGCCCTGTGGAACATGAAACAGGCGGGGGGCAAGGCATGAGTGCGACCAACAGAACCATTCACGCCATCTGGCTCGGCAGCCGCTTGCCTCCTCTGGCGCACGTGTGCATCGATGACTGGCGCAAGCAGGGTTACGACTACAAGCTCTGGCTGGACACGGATCCGCAGGTCAAACGCTGGATACAGGAGTGCACCTTTGCCCGGGAGTGCTACCGGCGAGGCCTGCTGGCCTTCGTGACCGATTACCTGCGGCTCAAGATCCTCGCTCAGGAAGGGGGTCTGTACCTGGATACCGATGTCACCATCAACCAGGATCCCTTCCCGCTCTTCGAGTCCGTAGCCTTTGGCGTTGGCTACGAATCCGATCGACTGATCGGCACCGCGGTCATCTACGCCAGACAGGATTCGGCCATGCTGTCCGAACTGGTGCGCTTCTATGAACAGGAGATCATGTCCTCTCCCATGTACATGGGGCCGGAGATCATGACACACCTGGTCTCGGAGAAGCTGGCATCATCAGGGGATACCGCCCTGATCGCCCCCGTGCACTATTTCTACAACTACCAGGGGGAGGCGATTCATTTCGAGCCGGCGGCAGAGCGCTACATGACCCACTGGTTCCAGCACAGCTGGAAACGCTCATCCGGTCTTGTGTTCCTGCGTGCCAAGGCCAAAGGCTGGTCAGGGTATCTCTATGAATGGCAGAAGGAGTTCTTCCGCCTGCGCAAATGACGGCGACATGGCATCGCCGTGCTAGACAGTGGGCAGGGGAGCCGTGTCTCCATCTGCTTGATTGCCGGTGACGGGAGTGACTTGACTCCAGAGCTGATCCAGCTGCATCTGTACCTCGCGCACTTCCTGCTGCGGATCCTGACGACCCGTGTCGACGAAGCGATAACGGGGATGAGAGACGGGATTGGCAATGGCGGAGTGTCCGAGGGGAGAGACGATGGTGAGCAGGGGGATATCCAGCGCCTGCGCCATGTGCCGCGGTCCGGTGTCATTGCCGACGAAGAGCTGGCAATGGGCGAAGAGCCCCACCAGTTCCCGTACCGAGCGGGTCTGCACATGGTCAAACACGCTGGCCTGCAGCGCTTCTGGCAGCAGCGGCTTCAGCCCCCGGTTGTACTCCTCTTCCCCCGGTCCGCAATAGACCAGGATCTGGGCATTGTGCTCCTCGATGAGCCACTGGGCGACCTTGGCGAAGCAGTCGATGGGCCAGCGCTTGTAATGGCCGAGGGAGTTCACTCCCATGGCGATGAGTGGCCGGGTCGTGTCGACGCCAGCGGCCAGCAGGGTCTCGCGCCCCCGTTGTCTCTCCGCGTCGCTGAGCCAGAGGTAGTAGTTGCGATCCTCCCTGGCGAGGCCGAGGGGCTTGAGCAGTGAAAATCGATCGTCCACCAGGGTACTGTTGCCCTGATGCTCGGTGTCATGGCGAAAGCGCACGATGCGGTTGTGGCCCAGGCGCCATGGGAAAGAGTCGAAGCCGATCCGCAGGCGGGCGCCGGAGAAGAGGCAGGTGAGCAGGCCTATCATCTGGCCCTGGCTATTGATCACCACATCGTAGCGTTCGCGGCGAATGCCCAGCAGCAAATCCTTCATATAGCGCCACTCGTTGCGGCGCGCCTTCTCGATGACGATCAATCGATCGATGTTGGGGTTTCCCTCTGCCATGCCCGCGCAGTAATCCATGACCAGATAGTGAACTTCCCCGGCAGGGTCGTGCTGCTTGAGGTTGTTGCACAGTGCGGTGGAGATCAGCACATCTCCTATCTGTTTGGTTTGTACTACCAGATATTTCATGGAAAGGGCCTCGAGCGAGGTCGGGTTGAACGTCAGCGCATCAGCATATCGCACTCCCCTGTCAGATGCTGCCGCTATGGGGTGAAAATCCGATCCAACGCACTGTGTTTGCACATATTTTCGACGTTGTTCGGGCTGGTGGGACCCGGCTGGCAGTGCGGGAAGATGAGCGGGGGCATGGCACCGTCGGCCATGACCCCGATGGGCAAGAGTGATCAGCGTACGATGAGGCCGAGCAGGATCCCCACCACGCCGAAGTCGGCATCGCTGAAGGTGGTGTTGGCAAAGCCCAGATCTCCCAGTACCGGCAGCAGGAATACCGGCAGGAAGGTGATCAGCAGGCCGTTGGCGAAGGCACCGAGTAAAGCGCCGCGACGGCCGCCGGTGGCATTGCCGAACACCCCGGCCGCCGCGCCGACGAAGAAGTGCGGCACCACCCCCGGAATGATGACGGTGAGCCCCAGCAGGTAGAGCAACACCATGCCCACCAGACCGGCGGCAAAGCTCGACAGGAAGCCGATCAGCACCGCATTGGGGGCGTAGGGGAAGACGATGGGGCAGTCCAGCGCCGGCTTGGCGTTGGGCACCAGCTTGTCGGAGATCCCCTTGAAGGCCGGCACGATTTCGGCGATGACCATCCGTACCCCCTGCAGGATCACGTAGACCCCGGCGGCGAAGGTGATGGACTGCATCAGGGAGAACATGAACCAGTGCTTGCCCTTGGCGACGCTGGCGACGAACTCGGGCCCGGCGAAGGCGGAGGTGATGAGGAAGATGATGCCCATGGTGAAGGAGATGGCCACCGGGGTATCGCGCAGGAACAGCAGGCTCTTGGGCACCTGCACCTCTTCGCTGCTGTGGGCCTTGTTGCCGAACTTGGCGCCGATCCAGCCGGCCAGCACGTAGGAGCAGGTTGAGAAGTGGCCGAGTGCCACATCGTCGGAGCCGGTGATCTGCTTCATGTAGGGGTGGGCGAGGGCCGGGAACAGCACCATGGTCACGCCGACCACCAGGCTGCCCACCGCGATGAGCGGAATGCCGCTCATGCCGCCGGCGGAGAGGATGGCCGCCACCATCATCGACATGAACAGGGTGTGGTGACCGGTCAGGAAGATGAATTTCCACGGGGTGAGCCGGGCGATCAGGATGTTCACCAGCATGGCGAAGAACATGATCATCGCCATCTCTTTGCCGAACGACTGCTGGGCGATGGAGACGATGGCCTCGTTGTTGGGGACCACCCCCTTGATGCCGAAGGCGTGCTGGAAGATGGTGGCGAAGTCGCCCAGCGAGTTCACCACCAGGGTGGCGCCGGCCCCCAGGATGACGAAGCCCATGATGGTCTTGACCGTGCCCTTGATGCACTCGGTCACCGGTTTCTTCTGGGCGATCAGGCCGATGAGGGCGATGAGGCCAACCAGCACGGCCGGCTCCGACAGCACGTCAAACATCAGAAAATTGAAAAATTCCATGGTCAGCTCCAAGCAGATGGAAGCGGCGGCTCACCGGCCGCCCAGACAGTCGCAAAGGGGTTAGAGTGCGCCCAGCTCGCGCAGGGCGATGGCGAGTTTTTCTTTCATGGCGGCCTTGTCGACCATGTTGTCCAGGGATACCAGCCGGCCGTCGACCCCCATGCTGACCAGCTGTTCGGCGATGTCGCGGGTGGCGACAAAGATCTCGGCGCGCTCGCTGCCGGCGGAGGCGAGATCCCGGTGATCCACCTCGGCCGTCACGGCCAGCTCCTTGAGAATGCTCTTGATGCTCATCTCCATCATCAGGCTGGTGCCCAGGCCGTGTCCGCATACAACCAGAATCTTCATGTTCTCTTCCTCTGTCGGGCGCAGGGCGCCACTCAATAACGCGCCAGGATGCGCAAGATGTCGTCTTTGCTGGTGGCCGCCATGATGGCCGCCACGTCTTCTTCATTCATGAACAGCTCGGCCAGCTGGGCGATGGTCTCCACGTGGGAGTTGCTGTCGCTGGCGGCCAGGGTGACCAGCAGCCGCACCGGGTCGTTGCCCTCGGAGCCGAAGTTGACCCCCTCCTTCAGCACGGTCAGCGCCAGTCCCAACCGGTTGACGCCGTCTTCCGGGCGGGCGTGGGGCATGGCCAGGCCCGGTCCCAGCACGTAGTAGGGGCCGAGCTCCTCGTGGGAGCGATAGAGCGCCGCCACATAGGAGGGCTCTATGGTGCCGTTGGCCAGCAGGGGGGCGGTGGCCAGCTCGATGGCGTGGCGCCAGTCGCGGGCGCCCGCTTCGATGGAAATGACCTCCTCGGTCAGCAATTGGGTCAGCATGGCAGTGTCCGGGCTGGATAGGATGGCGCCAATCTAGCGATCTTGCCTCTTGATAACTGTGAGTTTGATCCCGAAAGTTAGCGCTACCAGATAGCGCTAACATTGATCTGTGATAGCGCTATCATTTCTCTCACAGAAGGGATTCATCCTGCCCCTTATCGGCCTCAAAGAAGGTAAAATCCGGTTTGAGCAAATAGTCAGTGCCCCGCTTTTGCCTTAAAGTGAGCACCCGTATGCCGAGGAAGGGAAAGGATGTCAGAAGCGAAAAAACGCCGCAGCACGGGTCGGGTGACCCTCAACGACGTGGCCCAGTTGGCTGGCGTGGGAGCCATGACGGTGTCGCGCGCCCTGCGCACCCCCGAGCTGGTGTCAGACAAGATGCGAGAGCGCATCGAGGCGGCGGTGGATGAGCTCGGCTATATCCCCAATCGGGCGGCGGGGGCGCTGGCTTCCGCCACTTCCCAGACCATAGTGGTCATCGTCCCCAGCCTGGCGGAGCGCGCCTGCGGTGACATGATTGCCGGGCTGCAGCAGACCCTGCTCGCCGAGGGCTACCAGATCATGCTGGGGGATGCCCAGCACCTGAAGCAGCAGGAGGCCAGCCTGCTCAGCAATTTCCTGCAGCACAATCCGGCCGCTGTGGTGTTGTTTGGGGGGGATCCCGGGGAGGTCATCCGGCAGCGCCTGCAGGCGGCCCGCTTGCCGGTGGTGGAGGTGGGAGCCATGGCGCGCCATCCCATCGACATGAACGTCGGGGTCTCCAACTTCGATGCCGGCTACCAGCTGACCCGCCACCTCATCGAGCGCGGCTACCGCAACATCGGCTTTCTCTGTGCCCGCCAGGAGCAGTGGATGCTGCAGCAGCGCATGCAGGGCTGGCAGAAGGCGCTGCTGGACAACTACCTCTCCCCGGACGCCATCATCAACACCTCTGAGCTGCCGAGTTTTAGCACGGGGGCGGCCATGCTGGGGGAGTTTCTGCTGCGCTGGCCCGAACTGGATGCGCTGATCTGCGTCAACGACGAGCTGGCGGCCGGGGTGCTGTTCGAATGCCAGCGCCGCCATCTGAGCGTGCCGGGCAAGCTCGCCATCGCCGGTTTCGACGATCTGGATGTGGCGCGCGCCTGTCATCCTGCGCTGACTTCGGTCAGGATCCCCTATCACCAGATGGGCAGGGAGGCGGCGGAGCTGATCCTGCGCCAGCTGGCGGGCGAGGAGGTGGCCGGCATGAGCCTCGCCCTGGATTTTCAATTGCAAAAGCGCCAGAGCACCTGAGGAGCGATGCCACGACAGGGCGAGGCAAGCATGTTCAAGGCGTTGTGACCGAAGACCAAGTCGGTGCCCCGTCGCCCTGCGCGGGAACTGCCAGCCGACGTGTTCGCCCGGTCTGTCACCAGGTTGACACAGAGCGTGGATGCCACCGGAGCCATGACTCCAGGTGGCTGCACCCAGGTAAAGCTCTGATCGGAACCACTGGCGAGCCCCATTATTCTGGATAGACTTTGTAGGCCGGTGCACTATCCAAGGAGAATGAGCATGGGTACGCAGACGCCTGATTTCGATCTCGATGATGACTGGGAGCCGGAATCCTGGGAAGACGAGCTGGAGGAGCTGGATGACGAGAGCTGGCAGGACTATGACCCTCTCGACGATCAGTGACTCCCTGTAACGCCTGAGGGCGGGCCTGGTGCCCGCCCGATTTTTTGTGTGGCTAGGGGGGCAGCCCTTGGTGAGAATGGGGCGGGCTGGTTAGAATGAACTGCTCAAATGACGCTGTACGAGGCAGGCAGCGGCTCAACAACGATTCCAACGACGCCAAGGATGAATATGCGCTCACTCGTCATCATGTTTTGTGCCGCCCTGCTCGGGGGCTGTGTTTCCAACTCCGACGACCCTTGCGAGAAGGTGTGGAGCGACGTGGGAGAGGCGGACGGCAAGCTCGGTTTTGCTGGCGATCGGGTTGCTTTTCACCAGACCCAGTGCGGGGAAAAAGTGGACGTTGCCCTTTGGGAGCTGGGTCGCCAGAAGGGGCTGGCCTGGTATTGCCGACCCGAGCATCTCTATCTGGCAGGACGGTCGGGAGAGGAGTATCGCGGCGTCTGTCCCAACGACGTGCAGGCCCGTCGCCTGTTTGAACAGGGTCGCCATGGCTGGACTGATCAATAAATCAGCCTTCCTCTCTCTTCTGAAATCTTGCGTGAACCTCTTCGTGAGAAGAGGGACCTACCCTTCTTTATGCTTCAGCCGCAGCGGCTGGCACAGGTAATCCTTGTCATTGGCGCTGCGGGCACACTTGCCACACACGAATTTGGGTTTGCGCACAATCTTGCGCAGCGTCTTGAGATCGGCGGGGATCTCGTGACGGCGCCACTCACACAGCGTCTTGTGACCCATGACGTCCTCGACAGTGAATGCAACGGGTGAGAGGGGCGGGACCCCTCCCGGTGTGGTTACTGGTACAGGTATTTGGTGAAGATGAGCTCGCGGACCGCCTTCTTGCCTGTCTCCTTGACCAGCAGCTCATTGACCTTGGCCTCACACTCCTTGCGCAGCTCTTCCCGGTTCACCAGGGACTTGATCTGTGCGCCCGTCTTGCTGCCAATCAGCCGGATGATGGCGTCGCGGATCAGGGGGTCGTGCTGCTCCAGCAACTTGAGGTCGGCAGCGTCCGTGGCCATCAGCTCTACCGTCACCCGTACATAGCCGAGGGTTTTGCCGTCGCCAAGGTAGTTGGTGATGATGTCCGGATCCAGAGCGTGATAGGCGAATCCCGGCTGGACGGCGGAGGAGGCGGGATCGGTGGCCTCTTCCTCATTGGCGAAGGCCTGTGTATTCAAGAGGGTACACCCCAGGGACAGCAGCAGAATTCTGAAGATCTTCATCTGGATGGCTCGGCAGCGACGGATGCCCCATTTTTGAT
This sequence comes from Aeromonas sp. R5-1, assembly GCF_040908265.1. Classification (NCBI taxonomy): domain Bacteria; kingdom Pseudomonadati; phylum Pseudomonadota; class Gammaproteobacteria; order Aeromonadales; family Aeromonadaceae; genus Aeromonas; species Aeromonas sp. R5-1. The sequence goes on along the minus strand of NZ_JBFODJ010000005.1, from coordinate 18,626 downwards.
GCTGCCATCGGGGCCGTCAAGCACGGATGTTCTTACAATTCGCCATTGATTTACGGATAATAAACCGGTTTTTAACCTGACAACGGAAATCTCCGGATGGTGAAGCTGTGAAGTCCGAGTTGACTGTTCCCCTCGTCCAGCTCGTCCCGTGGCGGGCGCCTGCAGAGTGCGAACCACCCGAGGCGCTGCGTCCCTGGTTGCTGGAGGCCGATTCCATGACCCGGCGCCTGCGTCGTTACAATCATCACCTCTCGGTGCAACTGCTCGGCAATCGCGCCGTGTCGCTGACGGTGGACGAGCAGGCGCTGGTGGCGGTGTCGGCCCCCGTGGGCATGTGCCGCGAGGTGATCCTGCACGGTGATGGCGGGCCTGCCATCCTGGGTTGGACCCTGTTTGCCGAAGCTGCCTTGCAGGGGGGCGGTTTGCAGGATCTGGGAGAGCAGCCGCTGGGAGAGCGCATTTTCGGTGATGCTCCGGCGCGGCGGGATCACCTGCAACTGGCCTGTTTCGAGATAGCGAGCAATCCCTGGTGTCCGGCCGCCACCGTCTGGGGGCGTCGTTCCCGCCTGTTTCTGAGGCAATGGCCACTGCTGGTCCATGAACTTTTCCTGCCCTCGCTATCGTCTCATTCGTTGCCATCGGATAAGGAGCTGGAGTGAAGCTGTTAACCAAGGAGCGGGGACTGGCCTATGCGCAGTTGGCCCGCATCGACAAGCCCATCGGTACCCTGCTGCTGCTGTGGCCGACCCTGTGGGCGCTCTGTCTGGCGGCTGGTGGCCTGCCTGACCCCTGGATCCTGACCGTGTTCGTGGTGGGCGTCTTTCTGATGCGCTCCGCCGGCTGTGTCATCAATGACTATGCGGATCGCAACTTCGACGGTCATGTCAAACGCACCGCCGGGCGACCGCTGCCCATGGGGCGGGTCGCCGAGCGGGAAGTGCTGGTGCTGTTTGCCGTGCTGGCGCTTCTCTCGTTCGCCCTGGTGCTGACGTTGAACCCGCTCACCATCAGCCTGTCCTTTGCCGGTCTGCTGCTGGCGGTCTGCTACCCCTTCATGAAGCGCTTCATCCCCATCCCCCAGCTGGTGCTCGGCATGGCCTTCTCCTGGTCCATTCCCATGGCCTATGCGGCCCAGGCCAATACCCTGCCGCCGGAAGCCTGGCTGTTGTTTCTTGCCAACCTGCTGTGGACCATTGCCTATGACACCGAGTACGCCATGGTGGACAGGGATGACGACCTCAAGCTCGGCCTGAAATCGAGCGCCATCCTGTTCGGTCGCCACGACAAGCGGATCATCGGCGCGCTGCAACTGGCGACCCTGCTGATCCTGCTGGGGGTCGGGCAGCTGATGGGGTTGGGGTCAGGTTATTACTGGGGGCTGCTGGGGGCGGCGGCGCTGTTCGTCTACCAGCAGCGACTGATCCGGGAGCGGCAGCGGGAAGCCTGCTTCCAGGCGTTTCTCAACAACAACTACGTGGGGGCGCTGGTGCTGCTCGGGGTGATGGTTCACTACCTCTAACCCGCGCCCCTTCCTTGATGAAAAAAGGCCGCATGATGCGGCCTTTTTGTTGGGTGTCGACGCCTCAGAGCCGGTTGCCCGCCTGGATGGTGCGGCGGATCTTGTTGCTGAGCAGCGGCACTATGTTGTCGGCCAATGCCTGGAAGCGGCCGAGATCCGGTTTGCAGCCCGGATCCAGATAGCCTTCGCTGCGCAGGGTGTGGATCAGGGTGCTGAACAGCTTCTGGTCGAAGAACTCGGGGGCGTTGATGCCGTGCAGGGTGCCGAGGCGCTCCGCCATCATCAGGCCGTCCGCTTCCAGCTGCTCCGCCTCGATGTGGGGCTGGGCCAGCATGCGGGTCAGCACGATGGCGTAGCGTTGCAGGGTCTCCTGAATGCTTTCGGCCAAGAGCAGCAGGCGCATCTGGTTGCCGGGGTTGACCCAGTAGCCGCCGTCGCGGGCCTCGACCAGTTGCTGGCGCAACAGCTCGGCCAGCAGGGCATCGATCAGCTCCGGCAGCTCGTCCTCTTCATAGCGCAGGAAGAGTTCGGTCTTGAGCAGGGGGTAGATGTCGACACAGCGGGCGACGATCTCGCTGCGGGAGATCCCCTCGCACCGCTCGATCAGGGCCGCCACCAGGGAGGGCATGGCGAACAGGTGCAGTATGTTGTTGCGGTAGTAGGTGAGCAGGATCGCCTGATAGCGGTCCAGGCTGATGATCTGGCCCAGCTTGTCCTCGCTCACCTCGAACTTGTTGAGCTCCATCGCCTGCTCCAGCAGGGTCCTGGCGTCCTCGTCCGGCATGGTGCTGTGCGGGCTGTAGGGCACCTGCTTGAGCAGGTCCAGATAGGTGTTGAGCTGGGCCTGGAGTTCGTCCCGGGTCAGGGCGTGGCGCTCGGCGGCCAGCAGGGCCAGGGCACTCAGGGTGAGGCCGTTGACGGCGGCGGCATCGTTGATGCGGGTCATCAGCAGCTCGGCCAGCTGGTTGACGGTGGAGGCCATCCACTCGGGACGCTCCTCCCGGCCGATGCTCTCCTTCCAGGTGGGCACATGTTCGCCGAGATAGCTGTTGAGGGTCAGCGGCTCGCCGAAATTGACGAAGCCACGGCCATAGTTGCGCAGCTTGCGCAGGATGCCGAGCACCTGCAGGAAGCTCTCCTTCTCCTTGCGGCTCCCCTTGAGTTCGTTGTGATAGGTGTTCACCTCCATCACGTGCTCGTAGCCCAGATAGACGGGGACCAGGGTCACCGGTCTGTCCAGCCCGCGCATCATGGCCTGCAGGGTCATCGCCAGCATGCCGGTCTTGGGGGGCAGCAGGCGACCCGTACGCGAACGCCCGCCCTCGGTGAAGAACTCCACCGAGTAGCCCTTGGCGAACAGCAGGTTGAGGTACTCCCGGAATACCGTGCTGTAGAGCGGATTGCCCTTGAAGGTGCGGCGGATGAAGAAGGCGCCGCCGTGGCGGAAGATGGGGCCTGCCGGCCAGAAGTTGAGGTTGATGCCCGCCGCGATGTGGGGCGGCACCATGCCCTGGTGGTAGATGACGTAGGAGAGCAGCAGGTAATCCATGTGGCTGCGATGGCAGGGGACGTAGACGATCTCGTGCCCTTCCTGGGCCAGCTGACGCACCTGCTCGGCACCGTTGACCGAGAGGCCCCGGTAGAGCTTGTTCCACAGCCAGCCAAGGAAACTCTCCCCGAGGCGGATCAACCGATAGGAGAAATTGGAGGCGATCTCGTCCATGTAGCCGTGGGCACGCTTTTGCGCCTTCTCCAGGCTGATCCCTTCCCGTCTGGCCTCCTCCTCGATGGCCTGCTGGATCACGCTCGAATCCAGCAGTTGCTTGAACAGCAGGTTGCGGTTCGGCAGCTTGGGCCCGGTGGCGGCCAGCTGCTGGCGGCTGAAGTGGGTACGGGCCACCCGCGCCAGCTTGTGGGCGATGGCCTCGTCGGTGCCGTGCTTGTCCGCCATGTAGCGCAGGGAGAGGGGCGGGGAGAAGCGCACCAGGTTCTCGCGCCCTTTCAGGATCACGATCAGCGCCTTCTTCAGGCGGTTTGGCGCCAGGCTGCTGATGATGTTCCAGCCGGAGGCCTCCTCGTCTTCCCGGCCCGGGGCGCGGCCCCAGAACAGGGTGACGGGTACTACCTGGATGTCCAGCGCCGGATCCTGCTTGTGCAGGTCCAGCAGCTGGTGGAACTCCTGCAGGAAGGGGAGTGGCTTGTTGCGCGTGCCGAACAGGGGAGGCGGACGATCCAGACAGACGTAGCGTGGCAGCAGTTGACCGTTCAGCTCCAGCGGCGTGAAGGGGCCGGGCAGGCCGAGATCCTCGCAGCACTGTTGCAGGGTCATCAGGTCGGTGATCGAGCTGGTCTTCAGGGCGTAGACGATGGGTCTGGCCGGATCCAGCTTGAGCTCGGTGATGGGATTTTCCGGCAGGCTCTTGTGATTGACCAAGCCGCTGACCGGCCATTGCAGGATGGCTCTGGAAATCTTCTGTCCAAGGGACATGTGCGTCTGCTCTCCAAAAAAATGCGGCGTGAGCATAGCAAATCACCGACAGCTTGTCGCCGAGAGGTACGATGAGTCGGCACTTCAGAGCGGGGGGAGGGACAAATGTGCGTCGGGTCGCGACAAATGCCAGTTGCGCCTTGCCTTGGCCCCAGCACTGTATATACTGCCAGTGTGCTGTATAAAAAGACAGGTGCCCATGCTATGAAACCCCTTACCCCTCGCCAGGCTGAAGTACTCGAGCTCATCAAGGCGAACATGAACGAGACCGGCATGCCGCCGACTCGCGCCGAGATTGCCCAGAAGCTTGGCTTCAAGTCGGCCAACGCGGCCGAAGAACATCTGAAGGCCCTGGCCAAAAAAGGGGTCATCGAGATCATGCCGGGCACGTCCCGCGGCATTCGTCTGCTGCTCGAAGAAGAGGACGTGCAGCCTGAAGAAAACGGCCTGCCACTGATCGGCAAGGTGGCGGCCGGGGAACCCATCCTGGCCCAGGAACACATCGAGAGCCATTACCAGGTGGATCCCGCCCTGTTCCACCCGCGGGCAGACTTCCTGCTGCGGGTGCAGGGCATGAGCATGAAGAACATCGGCATCATGGACGGGGACCTGCTGGCGGTACACAAGACCCAGGAGGTACGTAACGGCCAGGTCGTGGTGGCACGTCTGGACGAGGACGTCACCGTCAAGCGCTTCCAGCGCAAGGGCAGCCAGGTATGGCTGCTGCCGGAAAACGAAGATCTCTCCCCCATCGAGGTGGATCTCGCCAGTCAGCACCTCACCATAGAGGGCCTGGCGGTCGGCGTGATCCGCAACGCCGACTGGATGTAAGCATCCGATGCGATGAAGAGGCCTCCTGCGGGAGGCCTCTTCATTTTCATCTGCCGATGGCATCTCCCTCCCCACCTTTTCGCTTCTCCTTCCTGTGCACATAGTCTCGCCGCACGACATGCATTTCGGATATATCCTTTGATAAGGCCCCTGTCATGGTCGGTGATCAGGGAAGGGGGAGTCGCACCGGGCAGTACGCCATGGCAGGGATGCATGATCGCCGGGTCGGTGCGCATAAGGGAGAGTCGCCTCAGACTGGGGACTCGTACAGTCAGTACGCTGCCGTGGTTGGTTCGTCGTTGGGGACAAAGAGACCCGTCAGCGTGACCTGTTGAGCAAGGAGGACAGGTATGGCTTCAAGCTCGCCGTGGGATCCGGTGCCGGCCGCAGCGCCCGCATCTTCCATCACCCGATTCATCAAGGGCAGTCGGATGACATGGTTCTATGCGCTCTGGGTCTATCACAAGGGAGATGGTTGGACCATCTGGCTTGGGTGCCCCAAAGACAAGATTGTCCGCCTGGTTCGTCTGTTTCGCCGTCATCACGACATCGGATTGCCGGATGAGCCCTGGACTGCCCCCGTCATCCCGCTGCGCGTCCCCCTGAGACGTGCCCAGCCGCAGCACAGGCTGCGGCCCTGATCCCTCTTCCTGTACAAACAAGAGCCCCGCCAGAGCGGGGCTCTTGTTTTGGCGCCGATGCGGCTTATCCATGGCACAGACGCTTTCCCGCCGGGATGCAAGACTAGCCATCGGCGGGGGCAGGCGGGTTACAATGACCCCTACCGGTTTTGCCCCCAGGGCTTCTAACATAAGCAAGGCTTTGTTTTATATGGTTAAACCACGCTTTTACCTGCTGCTATTGCTGTTCATCGGCGCCATTGCGGCGGCTTATTACTGGAGTCAGCCCGCGGTGCCGGAACAGGCCGATTACTACCCGGCGGGGCGAGACATCAACCCGTTTGCCCTCACGGATGCGGATGCACAGCCCTTTACCCCTGCCAACCTGACGGGACACTGGAGCTTTCTGTTCATCGGCTACACCTACTGCCCGGATGTCTGTCCGACCACGTTGGCGGATCTGCGCAGCGTCTATCCGGCGTTGAAGAAGATAGCCCCCACTAGCCAGGTGGTATTCATCTCGGCGGATCCCCAGCGGGATGACAGCGCCCGCCTGAAGAGCTATACCGCCTTCTTCGAGCCCGAGTTCAAGGCGGCGACCGCACCTCACAGTGCCCTCTTTCCTCTGGTCCGCAATCTGGGGCTGGTCTATTCCATCGTGGAAGGGGATCGCAAGGACTACCTGATCGACCACTCCGCCTCCATCGTGCTGATCAACCCCGAGGGGAAGCTGGTGGCCACCTTCCGACCCAAAGTGGCACCGGGTGAGGTGCCCCACGTGGACATGCAGACCATGGTGGCCGACTTCGCGCGCATCGTGCGGCTGGCTGGCGAGTGAGCCCGGCGCGCACCATGCTGATTCCCGCCTGGCTGAAGGATCCTCGCCGCCACCGAGCCGTCTTCGCCCTGGCCCTGCCCATGGTGTTCTCCAACGTCACCACGCCCTTGCTGGGGCTGGTGGACACCTGGGTGATCGGTCATCTTGGCCAGGCCTGGTTTCTCGGCGGCGTCTCGGTCGGTGCGACCTTCATCAATCTGCTGTTCTGGCTGCTTGGCTTCCTGCGCATGTCCACCACAGGGCTGACTGCCCAGGCTCAGGGTGCAGCCCATGCCGAAGGGCAGCTCGACACCCTGGCGCGGGCCCTGGGCTTGGCGATCGGACTGGGCATGGCGCTGTTGCTCCTGTTGTTGCCGTTCCTGCCTGCCATCATCGCCCTCGGCGGCGGCTCTTCCGAGGTACAGACCTATGCCGGTCAATATGTGTCGGTGCGGGTCTGGAGCGCCCCGGCGGCCTTGTGCAATCTGGTCATCATGGGGTGGTTGCTGGGCATGCAGGATGCACGCAGTCCCATGCTGCTGCTGATCCTGGGCAATCTCGTCAACATGGTGCTGGATGCCTGGTTCGTGCTGGGATTGGGCTGGCAGGTGAAAGGGGTGGCCGCAGCATCCCTGCTGGCGGATTACAGCACGCTCGTGGTGGGGTTCTGGCTGGTGAGCCGGCATCTGCGCCGACTTGACCCCGGGGTGTGGCACAACGCCTGGCAGCGCTGGCGCCAGTGGCCGGCCCTGCTGCGGCTGCTCGCCCTGAACCGGGATATTTTCATCCGCTCCCTCTGCCTGCAACTCTGCTTCGTGTTCATGACTCTGCAGGGGGCCAGACTGGGGGATGTGGCGGTGGCCGCCAATGCGGTGCTGCTCAATTTCCTGATGCTGATTTCCTACGGGCTGGATGGATTTGCCTATGCGGTGGAAGCCATGGTAGGGCGCGCCATCGGGCGGCGTGATAGGCCGCTGCTGCGGGAGGCCATCGTCCTCAATCTGGGCTGGGCGCTGCTGATCGCCCTGGCATTCACCCTCTCGTTTGCCCTGGGGGGCCACTGGCTCATCCGTCACATTACCGACATACCGGCGGTGATCGCCGAGGCGCAACGTCAGCTCCCCTGGCTGGTGGCCATGCCGCTGCTGGCGGTCTGGTGCTTCCTGCTGGACGGGGTCTTCATCGGCGCCACCCGGGCCCGGGAGATGCGCAACAGCATGCTGGTGGCGGTGTTTGCCGGCTTCTTTCCCATCTGGTGGCTCTGCCAGGGATGGGGTGTGGCGGCCCTGTGGGCCGCCATGAGTGCCCTGATGGCCGGTCGTGGCTTGACGCTGGGCTGGCTCTGCTGGCGACTGGAGCGTGATGGACGGCTGCTGGCGGGGCAGGGGACGGCGCAGTCAGTCTGAATTCTGGCCGCCTTGCCAATATCGTCAGCGGTCAGAGCGAGCCTGAATAGTCGAACTGTCGCCAGCTCTCGTAGACGAACACCGCGACAGCGTTGGCCAGATTCATGCTGCGGCTCTGGGGCAGCATGGGGATGCGCAGCCGCTGCTCGAATGGCAGGCTCTCGATGATCTCCATGGGCAGGCCTCGGCTCTCGGGCCCGAACAGCAGGGCGTCACCGGGGGCAAACCGGGCCGCCGAGTGGGCGGTGCGTCCCTTGGTGGTGCAGGCAAAGACCCGTTGGGGGGCGACGGCCGCCAGAAAGGCCTCATAGTCAGGCCAGCGCTTGACGTCGGCAAACTCGTGATAGTCGAGCCCGGCCCGCTTGACCCGTTTATCATCCCACTCGAACCCCAGGGGCTCTATCAGATGCAACCGGTAGCCGGTATTGGCGCAGAGGCGAATGATGTTGCCGGTGTTGGGGGGGATTTCCGGTTGGTAGAGCACGATATCGAGCATGGAAGGATCCTGGGCTGGTGCGAAACGGGCGCCAGCATACCCAGCACCCGTGCCGATGAAAAGGGGGAGGTCAGGGCATGGGCAGACGGATGGTGATGACCAGTCCGGTCGGCTGATTGCTGCTGGCCCGGATGGTCCCCCCATGACGCTGGATCGCCTCGGCGGCAATGGCAAGGCCGAGACCCGTGCCCCCGGTCTTGGCGTTGCGGGCATCGTCCACCCGAAAGAAGGGCAGGAACAACCGGGGCTGCTGCTCCACCGGCACGCCAGGGCCGTCATCCCGTATGGTCATGACCCACTCCCGTCCCTCCCGGTACCAGTCCACCTTGATGAACTCGCGGGCATACTTGAGGGCGTTGCGCAGCGGGTTTTCCAGGGCGCGCGCCAGCAGCTCCGGCCACATGGTGAGGGATTCGGCGGGCAGGGAAGGGAGCCTGAGCTGTTTGCCGTTCTGGTTTGCCTCGAACATGGCATCGTCCAGGATGGGCTCCAGCAGCTCCGCCAGGGGCAGCGTCACCGGCGCCTCCACATGTTGCTGCACCCGCGACAGATCCAGCAGATCCCCTATCAGCTTGTCGAGCCGGGCTATCTCCCCTTCGATGCGCGCCAGCTCGGCGCTGTCCCCCTGCTTGCGGCGGATCAGCGCCTGTGCGAGCTGGATGCGGGTCAGGGGGCTGCGCAGCTCGTGGGAGATGTCGGAGAGCAACTGCTTCTGCTTCTGGATCATGTCCTTGAGGGTATCGACCATGCGACTGACATGTTCGGCCAGCTGGCCTATCTCGTCGCGCCGCCCCAGGTTGGGGATCTGTATTTCCAGGTTACCCTGGGCGAGTTGGGAGACCGACTGCTGCAACTGCAGTATGGGGCGGGTCAGGCGCCAGGCGAGCAATAGACAGAGCGGGGTGCTGACCAGCATGGCGATGCCCAGGATCTGGATGGGGTGATCCAGGATCTGGATGAAGAGGAACAGGTAGGAGTTTTCGACGTTCAGACCGAAATAGACGTGATAGGTCTGGCCGTGATGGACCATCTGGAAGGGGCCGGCGATGGCGCGCTGGTGTTCGCTGCCCAGCATGGGCTTGGCCGGGTTGTCCGAGTCGAGCATGAAACGGATCACGAACTTGCTCAGCCGGGTGCTGGACTGCATCTGCCCCTTGGCATCGCGTAGATAGATGTTGTCCACCGGCAAAAGGCCCGCGGCATCGATGGCCTTGGCCAGATCGAAATCCTGCTCGGGATCCGCGCCCCGTTGCAGCGCCGCCAGGTTGTTGTTGAGACGGGTAATCTCGTGGGCCGGCAGCGGGATGATGTTGCGGGGGTCCAGGGTGGGTAGGATTACCACCGCGGCCACGACCAGCAGCAGGATGAACCAGAACCAGAGGAAGATCTGGGTGGAAAGGCCGTTGAAGGTGCGGGCCGATTTCATGCCTGCTCCAGCCATAGGTAGCCTCGTCCCCGCACCGTCTTGAAGCGGGGCTGGCCGTCGGCCCGCTCCGGCAGCTTCTTGCGCAGGTTGCTCAGGTGCATGTCGATGGCCCGATCGAAAGGTTCGAGCTTCTTGCCCAGCACCTGCTCGGAGAGCAGGCCCTTGCTGACGATCTGGCCCGGATTGCGCAGCAGGCACTCCAGCAGGCCGAACTCGGTGGCGGTGAGTTCCAGCAACTGATCGTCGCAGCGAGCCTGTTGCAGGCCGGGCTGCAGCACCAGATCCATGAAGCGCACCTCTTCCGAGCTGCCGCCGCGCTGGGGAGCCTGGCTCTGGGTTCGACGCAGGATGGCGCGCACCCGGGCCAGCAGTTCCCTGTCGTCGAACGGCTTGGCGAGATAGTCGTCGGCACCGGCCTCCAGCCCGTTGACCCGATCCTGGCTGTCGCCACGGGCGGTCAGCATCAACACCGGGGTGTCGTGGGTCTTGCGCAGCCGGGTCAGCATGGCGAAGCCGTTGAGTCTGGGCATCATGACGTCCAGCAGCACCAGGTCGAATGCCTGTTCTGCCAGTCGCTGCAATCCCTCTTCCCCATCCTCGGCGACGGTGACCTCAAACCCCTCCAGGGTCAGGATTTCGGTGAGCAGCTGGGTCAGTTCGAGATCGTCGTCGACCAGGAGTATTTTGTTCATCTGGGAGTCACTCTGTTGATTTTGCACGCCAAACTGACGTCCGGGTCAGGGTATAATAAGTTTTTACGCGTCGGAGGAAAGCCGGTTTTGAGCCACCAACACTATTCCCGCTGGGTCACCCTGGCCAGCATGGCCGCTGTGACCACCGCCACCCTGCTCATCCTGGGCAAACTGATCGCCTGGCTGATGACGGATTCATCCAGCCTGCTGGCATCCCTGACCGATTCCTTCATGGACATCAGCGCCTCTCTCATCAATCTGCTGGCCATCCGTTATGCGCTGGCCCCTGCCGACGAAGAGCATCGCTTCGGCCACGGCAAAGCGGAGTCCCTGGCGGGTCTGGTGCAGTCGGCCTTCATCTCGGGGTCCGCCCTGCTGCTGGTGATGCACGGCATCTCGTCGATGCTGAATCAGGTGCCCGTGGTGCGCCTGGAGGCCGGGATCTGGGTCAGCGTCGGCTCCATCGTGCTGACCCTGCTGCTGGTGAGCTTCCAGAGCTTTGTCATCCGCAAGACCAACAGTGTGGCCATCAAGGCTGACATGCTGCACTACCGTTCCGACCTGCTGCTCAATGGCGGCGTGCTGGTGGCACTGGTGATGGCGGGGCAAGGGTGGTACTGGGCCGACGGCCTGTTTGCCATTCTGATCGGTCTGTTCCTGGTGTGGGGGGCTGTCCATATCGGCTACGAATCGGTGCAGGCCCTGCTCGATCGTCAGTTGCCAGAGGAGGAACAAGCGAGAATAATGGCCCTCTGCTGCGCCGTAGAGGGGGTGCATGGCGTACATGACCTGCGTACCCGCCAATCCGGGCCGACCCGTTTCGTGCAGTTGCATCTGGAACTCGATGATCAACTGCCTCTGGTCAGGGCCCATCAGATAGCCGACGAGGCTGAACTGGCCGTCCGCCAGGCCTTCGAGCGGATGGATGTGATCATTCACATGGACCCCATCTCGGTGCTGACAAAAGAACGACAAAGCACTCACCCTGAACAACAGTAGGCTGCAACATGGATGATCTGGTTGCCAGAACCTGGCAAAAAATTCAGCAGGAAGCGCAGAGCATGGCGGCCCAGGAGCCCATGCTGGCCAGCTTCTTTCATTCCACCATTCTCAATCACCGGGATTTGCGCTCGGCGCTGAGCTTCCAGCTCGCCAACAAGCTCGACAGCACCACCATGCCTGCCATCGCCTTAAGGGAAGTGATCGAGCTGGCCCTGCGCAGCGAACCCGAGCTGCTGGCCGCAGTGGCCGCCGACATCTGCGCGGTGCAGGATCGCGACCCGGCGGTCGACCTCTTCTCCACCCCGCTGCTCTACCTCAAGGGATTCCATGCTCTTCAGGGGTATCGGGTGGCCAACTGGCTGTGGCGTCAGGGACGCCGTGCCCTGGCGCTCTATCTGCAAAACCAGATCTCCGTGGTGTTCGGCGTGGATGTACACCCTGCCGCCCGCATCGGCAAGGGCATCATGTTTGACCATGCCACCGGTATCGTGGTCGGGGAAACCGCCGTCATCGAGAACGACGTCTCCATCCTGCAGAGTGTGACTCTGGGGGGGACCGGCAAGGAGAGTGGCGATCGTCACCCCAAAATCCGGGAAGGGGTGATGATAGGGGCGGGGGCCAAGGTCCTCGGCAACATCGAGGTGGGCGTCGGCGCCAAGATCGGTGCCGGCAGCGTGGTGATCAACCCGGTGCCGCCTCACACCACGGTCGCTGGCGTGCCCGCCAGGATTGTGGGCCGCCCCGAGTGCGACAAACCTTCCCTGGACATGGATCAGTGCCTCTGATCCCCTGACCGAGGCCGTTGTATGGTCAAGCGCTGGTCAGGCTTTCTGATCCTGGGGATGTGGCTGCTCAACCTGCTGCACCTTTATCTGGACTTCTCCCCCTGGCCCGCCGCCATCGCGGCCTGGGCCGCCTCCCTGCTCACCTGGCCCTGGCTGGTGGGTGCCGCACGGCGTCAGGCGCTGGCCCTCTACGGCGCGGCGCTCCTGCTGCTGCTCTTTTCTTGGTGGCGAGGTGCCAGCCTCAGCCCAGGTGACTGGCTCTTGCCGAATATCAACATGCTGACCATGTTTGCCGCAGTGAGCACCCTCAATCTGGCTACCTCCGGTCTCTTGACCGGTACCGCCTCCTGGTCCGGTCGCAAGGGGCTGTGGAGCACCATGGCCAGCCTCAATCTGCTGGGGGCCGTCATCAATCTTTCGGTGCTCTTCATCATCGGCGATCGGCTGGAGCGCAACGGGACGCTGGAGCGGCGTCAGGTCATGGTGCTGAGCCGGATCTTCTGTGCTGCTGCGTTTTGGTCCCCCTTCTTCGTCGCCATGGCGGTGGCCCTCACCTATGCACCGGGTCTGCAACTGGGCAGCATACTGCCTTTTGGCATACTGGCGGCCTTGCTGGCCATGGGGCTGACGGCCTGGCAGGTAGAGCGACTCGGTGTGGAGACCTTTGAAGGTTATCCGCTGCGGCTCCAGACCCTGGGGCTACCGGTGACCCTGGCACTGCTGGTGCTGGTGATCCACCGTTTCTGGCCCGGACTCAGCATTCTGGCGGTGATCGCCCTGGTGGCGCCCTTGCTGGCCTTGCTGTTCATGCCGCAAGCGGGGCGAGGGGCTGCTCTCAAGCGCCAGGTGGTGGAGCGCTTCCCGGCCATCGGTGGCCAGCTTGTGCTGTTTCTGGGGGCCGGCCTGCTGGCGGCTGGCATCAACAGCGCGCTGTCAGTACTGGACTTTGGCAGTGGCCACGGCCTGCCGCTGTTCAACCACTTCGGCTGGCTGGAAGCCTGCCTGACCCTGCTGCTGATCTTCCTGGTGGCCATAGTGGGCGTGCATCCTCTCATCAGCATCTCGGGGGTGGCGCCGTTGCTCTGGCCGCTGGCACCGGATCCCAGCCTGCTTGGCATGTGCTTCCTCATGGGGTGGGGGCTGGCGACCGGGACGAGCCCGCTCTCCGGCTCCAATCTGGCGCTGGCGTCCCGCTACAACCTGAGCGCCGGGCTGCTGCTGCGCTGGAACCTGCTCTACGGCCTGTTGATGTACGCCGTGGCCTGTCTGATGATGGGGGGCTTCATCGCCTTGCATGGCTGATGGCGGCATCGGCAGGAGGGCGGGTTATGCCACGGCGGACGCCCGGGATCGAGGTTCCTGCTGCCTGCGAGAAAAACCGACGCATATTTAAGCAATACCGGGCCGCAGGGCGCATTTTGCAACGTGCTGGCTTGTTTGTGCCGAGCGCATCAGGGTATGCTGGCTCCACGCGCTTGAATCGCCCTCTGTGGGGCATCGCAATTGAACATACAGGTATGCATATGTCACTAGAAGTCCTTGAGCAACTCGAATCCAAAGTACAATCCGCCGTCGACAACATCTCCTTGCTGAAGATGGAGCTGGACGAGCTGAAAGAGCAGAACAGCAAGCTGCAAGACGAAAACCACCAACTGCGCAACGAGCACGTTGCCTGGCAAGAGCGTCTGCGTGCCCTGCTGGGCAAGATGGACCAGATGGGCGATGCCATCTGATCCCGTCTAGATTGACCGGAATGAAAGCGGGCCGCTCCTTGAGCGGCCCGCTTGTTTTGGTCTGCCGGGCAATCAGAGTGCCAGCAGCTGTTTGACGGTCTTCTCGATGCCGTCCGCCGCCTCCACAATATTGTTGGCCAGCATGTAGGCAGGGGTGGAGATGACCTTGCGCTCCTGATCCACCACGAATTCGCGCACCGGGCAGTCGAGATGACTGCCACCCATGGCTTCGATGGCGTTGGCGGCGCCCTCGTCGTTGCCAATGGTGGCCAGGGTACCGGCGCCATAGATGAGCGGGATCATGGCCGGTGCGATGCAGATGTAGGCGGCCGGTTTGCCTGCTCTGGCAAAGCTCTGGCAGGCCTTCAGCACATCCGGCTGGATGCGGCACTCTGCTCCCTTGATGGCGAAGTCACACAGGTTCTTGGCGGCGCCGAAGCCGCCCGGCACCAGCAGGGCGTCGAAGTCGGCTGCATCCAGTTCAGCCACATCCCTGATCTGGCCGCGGCAGATGCGGGCCGCCTCGACCAGCACGTTGCGGCTCTCTCCCTCGCTGACCTCGCCGGTCAGGTGATTGATGACATGAAGCTGAGGGACATTGGGGGCGAAGCATTGAACGGATGCTCCCTGACGGGCCAGCGCCAGCAGGCTGATGACGGCCTCGTGGATCTCGGCGCCGTCAAACACGCCACAACCACTCAAGATCACGGCCACTTTTTTCATGACAGACTCCTCGTTGTTGAAAATGTGAGCCAGGGTAGATTGTTGTACTTTTGTATGGTTATCGTTCGACCTCCGCTGGTCAAGTCATCTCCCTGTGCTAGGATTGTTTCGTTTTGGATCCTGCCTCAGTACCCCCCTTGAATTTTTTTCCACATTGTTCGAGATCATGATGCGTGTGTCATGTTGAGTTTTAATGATCTCAACGTAATGTTTTAAAAGATATTTTTTGTTTTAATCCACAGCTTTATCACGGCCGTGATGCAATGGTGCCATTTTTGAGCACAGAGTTATCCACAGCAATATGCCCCACCGGTGCGCCGGGGTGATGGTGGGAGTCCCCTTGGTGTGGTGCGGGCCCTGTGGCATCCTAGCGGCTGTTTATTCTTGGCAGGACGATTTTCATGGCCTCTAGCAATCCTCTTATTCTGGTCGACGGCTCTTCATATCTTTACCGCGCCTTCTTTGCCTCGCAGCAGGCCGATCTGCGCACCTCGACCGGCTTGCCTAGCGGCGCCGTCCGTGTCATGGCCAACATGATGCGCAGCCTTCGCAAGCAGTACCCCGACTGCCACGTGGCCGTGGTGTTCGACGCCAAGGGCAAGACCTTCCGTGACGACATCTATCCCGAATACAAGGCAACACGCGCCAGCATGCCGGACGATCTGCGCAGCCAGGTCGCCCCTATCCACCAGATGATCAAGGCGATGGGTTTCCCCTTCCTGATGGTCGAAGGGGTGGAGGCCGACGACGTGATCGGCACTCTGGCCCGTCAGGCGACCGAGAAACAGTTGCCTGTGCTCATCAGCACCGGCGACAAGGACATGGCGCAGCTGGTCTCCGACCATGTCACCCTGATCGACACCATGAAGGATGTGAAGACCGATCGGGAAGGGGTGATCGAGAAGTTCGGCGTACCGCCCGAGCTCATCATCGATTACCTGGCGCTGATGGGGGACAAGGTGGACAACATTCCCGGCATGACAGGTGTCGGCGAGAAGACCGCACTGGCCCTGTTGCAGGGGATAGGCAGCATCGACGAGATCGCCGCCAACCTCGACAAGGTGGCGGCGCTCGGCTTCCGTGGCTCCAAGGCGTTCGCCGACAAGTTCCGCGAGCAGGAAGAGCAGGTGCGCCTTTCCTATGTGCTGGCCACCATCAAGACCGACGTGGCGCTGGAGCAGAGCCTGGAAGAGTTGCAGCTTGGCCCCATCGACAAAGAGGCTCTGCTGGCGGTCTATCGCGAGTATGAGCTGCGCAACCTGATCAAAGAGCTGGAGTCTGGTGACGAGGAGAGCGAAGCCGCAGGTGATGAGGAAGGCGCCGCCCCGGCAGCCGCCATCGAAACCGACTATCGCTGCATCCTGGATGAGGCCGAATTCGATGAGTGGCTGGCACGGTTGCAGGCGGCGCCGCTGTTTGCCTTCGACACCGAGACCACCAGTCTCGACTATATGGAGGCGCGGGTCGTTGGCGTCTCCTTTGCCATCGAACCGGGCAAGGCGGCCTATGTGCCCTTCGGCCACGACTATCTGGGGGCGCCGGTGCAGCTGACCGAGGCCGTGGTACTCGGCAAGCTCAAACCGCTGCTGGAAGATCCGACCCGTCTCAAGGTGGGGCAGAACCTCAAGTACGATCGCAACGTACTGCTCAACCACGGCATCGAGCTGCAGGGTATCGCCTACGACACCATGCTCGAATCCTATGTGCTCAACTCCACCGCCAGCCGCCACGACATGGATTCCCTGGCCCGCAGGTATCTGAACGCCGAAACCATCTCGTTCGAAGAGATCGCCGGCAAGGGGGTCAAGCAGCTCACCTTCAACCAGATCGAACTGGAGCAGGCGGCCCCTTATGCGGCGGAAGATGCCGACATCACCCTGCGTCTGCATCAGACGCTGTGGGGCAAGCTCTCTGCCGAGCCGGGACTTGCCAAGGTATTCAGCGAGATCGAACTGCCGCTGCTGCCGGTGCTGGCACGGATGGAGCGACTCGGTACCACCATCGAGCCCAAGTTGCTGCACCAGCAGAGCCAGGAGATCGAAGTACGTCTGGCAGAGCTGGAGAAGCAGGCCCACGAGCTGGCCGGGCAGGAGTTCAATCTCTCCTCGCCCAAGCAGCTGGGTGAAATCCTCTTCACCAAGCTGGGGCTGCCGATCATCAAAAAGACCCCCAAGGGAGCGCCATCCACTGCGGAAGAGGTGCTGGCCGAGCTGGCGGAGACCTATGAGCTGCCGCAACTGCTGATGGAGCACCGTGGGCTGGCCAAGCTCAAGTCCACCTACACCGACAAGCTGCCGCTGATGATCAAGCCGCAGACCGGGCGGGTGCACACCTCCTATCACCAGGCGGTGGCGGCGACCGGTCGACTCTCGTCAACCGACCCCAACCTGCAGAACATTCCGGTGCGCAACGAACAGGGGCGCCGTATTCGGCAGGCCTTCATTCCGTGCGCCGGTTACAAGCTGGTGGCGGCGGATTACTCCCAGATCGAGCTGCGCATCATGGCCCACCTCTCCGGTGACAAGGGGTTGCTGACCGCCTTCGCCGAGGGCAAGGACATCCACAAGGCGACCGCCGCCGAGGTGTTCGGGGTCGCGCTCGATGCGGTGACCAGCGACATGCGCCGCAGTGCCAAGGCGATCAACTTTGGTCTCATCTATGGCATGAGTGCCTTCGGTCTGGCCAAGCAGCTGGGGATCGGTCGCGCCGAAGCGCAGAAGTACATGGATCTTTACTTCGAACGCTACCCGGGTGTGCTGGAGTACATGGAGCGTACCCGCCAGCAGGCGGACGTCCAGGGCTATGTCGAAACCCTGTTTGGCCGTCGCCTCTATCTGCCGGATATCAAGTCCCGCAACGCCGGTCTGCGCAAGGCGGCCGAACGGGCCGCCATCAACGCACCTATGCAGGGCACCGCTGCCGACATCATCAAGCGCGCCATGATCAACGTGGATGGCTGGATCCGGGGCATTGAAGACGAGTCGATCCGTATGTTGATGCAGGTACACGATGAACTGGTGTTCGAGATCCGCGAAGAGAAGCTGGAGGAGTACATCGCCCTCATCAAGGAGAAGATGTCAGCCGCAGCAGAACTGCATGTGCCGCTGGTGGTGGAAGCGGGCACCGGTGACAACTGGGATCAGGCCCACTGATCCTGCCTGATGGTCACATAGCTATATAAGAAGAGAAGCCCGGCATGATGCCGGGCTTCCTGTTTGTGGCTGCAGGGTCAGGCCTCTTGCAGGTATTCATCCTTGAGCAGCACATAGTTGTCGGCCGAGGTCTTCAGGAAGGCGATCTCGACCGGCTTGAGAGGGCGGGCCTGCTTGACGGGATTGCCCATATAAAGAAAGCCGGCCTCGAGCCGCTTGCCCGGTGGCACCAGGCTGCCCGCCCCGATCATCACATCGTCTTCAACGATCACCCCATCCAGCAGGATGGCACCCATGCCGACCAGCACCCGGTCGCCTATGGTGCAACCGTGCAGCATGGCCTTATGACCGACCGTGACATCCTCACCTATCAGCAGCGGATAGCCGCCGGGGTTGCTGGCACTCTTGCGGGTCAGGTGCAGCACTGTGCCGTCCTGGATATTGCTGCGGGCACCGATGCGGATATGGTTGACGTCCCCTCTGGCGGCCACCATGGGCCAGATGCTGGCATCGTCACCCAGCTGGATATCCCCCACCAGGGTGGCACAGGGATCCACATATACCCGTTTGCCCAGTTGCGGGCATTTTCCCTTGTAAGGTCTCAGTCGCAAGTCCATCTTGGCCTCCTTGTTTTCGGCCATTCTAGCAATTCGAGGCCGGTTTCTGTGGATAAGTTTGTATAAAAGCTGTGCCTGGATATGAATAACTAAAAAAGTGCCGATTTTTGCAATTTTATTGCAGAGGAGGGGTTGCCAGAACGAATCCGCTCCCTATAATGCGCCTCCATCGACAGGGCAAGCGGCAACGCAAAGCCTGAGTCGGTAGCATCGAAAAGCCTTTGAAAATAAGGCTTGACTCGAGAAGGCGGTTGAGTAGAATGCCACTCCCGCAGCAGCCAAAAGCTGCGTCGCTCTTTAACAATTTGAATCAAGCAAT